>CANPWX010000011.1 GCA_947585065.1 uncultured Bacilli bacterium
CGATACCCTTTCTATTTTCTCAAAGTTATTAACTTTTAGAAAACAGAAAAAAGATACGATAAAATAAGGATTTATTTACAGCTTGACTACAAATACCAAAAATATTATTTTCAAATAACCAGAAAAGAGTTATAATATTTACAACAAATAAAGACAATTTACTCAAAGTTAATAACTTTGAGATTTAAAAAAAGAAGCCTATCTAAAATCTATTTTTCTTAGAAATTAGACTTGCTTCTTTTTATTTATCTCTTAATGTTGCATTGAACTCTTTTTCTACTTCTTCAATTATTTTATTAAATACGCTCATAACTTCTTCTTCGGTTAATGTTCTTGTTTCATCTTGGAATGTTAAACGGAATGCAACTGATTTTTCATCATTTGAAACATTTTCTCCTTCATAAACATCAAATATTTTTATATCACTTAATAATCTTCCACCTTGTTTTTTTATTATTTCTTCTATTTCTTTTACTGTTACTGATTTTTTTACAATAAATGCCATATCTTTTTCCATACTAGGATATTTTGATATTTCTTTGAATTTAATTGGTTTTATTTTTCTAATTAATTTTGGTAGAGATAATTCAGCAACATATATTTCTTCTTTAACAATGTTTGGATGAATTCGTCCGATAAAACCAATTTCTTCTCGATCTAATAAAATGCTTGCTGATACTCCAGGATGAATATCTGGATATTCTTTCTTTTCAAATGAGTATCTATTTTTAAATCCTAAAGATTCTAATAAATCTTCTATTATCCCTTTTACTAAAAAGAAATCAATTTTTACATTTATTTTATGCCATGTGTTTTCAATATAGTTTCCTTTTAATAGCATCGCAACTTTTGTATCTTCTATATAATCTTTATCATAAGTTTTACTAATTTCATATAGCATGATGTTGTCTACTTTTCTTGCTTTATTGTATTCGTATATATTTAATAAAGATGGTAGAATCGTTGTTCGAATTACTGATTTATCTATACTTAATGGATTTGGTAAAACTAAATTTTCTTTCTTTTCATAACGGAATAACTTGGCCATATCTGGTGATGTTAATGTATAAGTTTTTGTCTCTGTAAGCCCTAAAGTTCTTAATCTTTTTGATAAAAATTTACGATATTTTACATCTCCTACATATTCACCTTTTCTTAAAGGAATGCGTGGAAGTGTTGAGACTAAATTATGATATCCATAAAGTCTGCCAATTTCTTCAGCAATATCATTCACATTTGGATCAATATCTAATCTTCTTGATGGAATGGTAACTGTAAATGTATTTTTATTTCTAATGTAATCAAACCCTAATCTTGATAGTTCTGTTTCCATATCTTTTGGATTAATTTCTATTCCAAGTAATTGATTTACTTTTTCGGCTTCAAAAGTAACTACTTTTGGTGTTTTATCTATTTTATCATGTTCTACAGTATCTTCTAATACTTCTCCACCTGCATATTTTTCTAATAAATGGCATGCTCGATTGATTGCCATATTTGTATATTCATAGCTAAGGCCTTTTCCATAACGAATCGATGCTTCACTTTTTAAATTTAAATGACTGGCTGTATTTCGAATACTTACCGCATCAAAAATGGCACTTTCAATTAAAATTGTTTTTGTATTTTCATCCACTTCTGTATTCAGTCCACCCATAACTCCTGCAATACAAACAGGTTTATTGCCATCTGTAATTACAATATCTTTGGAACTTAGTATTCTTTCTTTATTATCTAATGTGGTAATATTTTCATTCTCTTTCGCATCACGAACTACAATTTTATCTCCTAACTTATCTTTATCAAAGAAATGAAGAGGTTGTCCAAATTCAAGCATTACATAATTGGAAATATCTACTACATTATTAATTGGACGCATTCCTGCATCTAGTAATCTTTTTTTCATAAAATCGGGAGATTCTCCAATTTTTACATTTTTTACCATTTTAGCTAAATAATAAGGGCATTTTTCTGTTTCTACTTTTAAATTAAAATAATTTTTTATTGAATCTTTTATAGGATGAAATTCTAAACTTGGTAATGTTACTTTTTTATTTAAAATGGATGCGATTTCATAGGCAAATCCAATATGGTAATAACAGTCATTGTTTCTATGTTTATGAATATCTAATTCATATAAAGTAGAATCTCTATGTAAATATTTCATTGCGTCCATTCCTATTTCAGCATCTGAATCACATTCATAGATTCCTTTGGCATAATTTTCTTCAGTTTTCTCTTCTAATCCTAATTCAAATAAAGCACATAGCATTCCATTTGATTTTACTCCCCTTATTTCACTTTCTTTAATTTCAAAATTTCCTGGTAAAACTGCATTTGGTAATGCTACTATAACTTTTATTCCTTCTCTTACATTAGGCGCTCCACAAACTATCTGAGTTGTTTTTGTTTCACTTATTTTTACTTCACAAATATGTAAATGATCTGAATTTGGATGTTTCTCACATTTTATTACTTCTCCAATTATTAAATGATCTATGTGGTTTGTGACTACTTTTTCTACATTAATACCCGCTTTAGTAATTTTTACTGCTAATTCTTTTAGATCTTCTTCTTTAATATCAATATAATCTGATACCCATTCTAAACTAATCATTTTGAGCCTCCATTCTATCAAATCCTGTACTTACTCTTAAATCTGTTAAATAAAATGTACGAATATCACTTATACCATATTTTAACATGGCGAGTCTTTCCGCCCCAAAACCAAAAGCAAAACCACTCCAAATATTTGGATCATAACCACAATTTTTTAGAACATTTGGATGTACCATTCCTGCTCCTGCTACTGTTATCCAGCCAGTATTTTTGCAAAGAGCACAGCCAGTTCCTTTACATTTGAAACAACTGATATCTAGTTCTACACTTGGTTCAGTAAATTGGTAATAGCTTGGTCGCAAGCGAGTTTCAGTACTACTTCCAAATAAATGTTTTGCAATAACGTCAAATGTTCCTTTTAAGTCAGATAGGCTAATATCTTTATCTACCAATAATCCTTCTATTTGCATAAATTGGTGAGAATGGGTTGCATCATCATCATCTCTTCGATATGTTTTTCCAGGGCAAATCATCCGGATTGGTTCTAATCCTTTTTTTTCTAACATTGTTCTTGCTTGCACAGGAGATGTTTGACTTCGTAATAAAAGTTCTTCTTCTTTTAGATAGAATGTATCCTGGGCATCTCTTGCTGGATGGCCTTTTGGAATATTTAATAGTTCAAAGTTAAAACGATCTTCTTCTATTTCGGGACCATCTACTACATCATAACCCATACTCATTAAAAGTTCTTCTACTTCTTCAATTATTTTTTCCAAAATGTTAGGATTTCCCATAGGAATTCTTGTGGATGGCAAGCCAATATCTACACTTTCATTTTGAAGTTTTTCATTTAATAATTTGGTTTCTAACTCTATTTTTTTTGCTTCAAAATATTCATTAAAACCATTTTTTAATTCATTCATTTTTTCCCCATAGGATTTTTTCTCTTCTACAGGAATATCTTTTATTTTAGTATTTAATTCAGGAATTATACCTTTTTTACCCATGTATTTTACTTTTATTTCATTTAGTTCATTCCATGTTGTTACTTCATTGATTTCTTTTTCGATTGTTTTTAATAATTCAAGTGTGTTCATTCTTATCATTCCTCTCTCACTTGTCTTTTTAGTCATAAAAAAACTATAAATATAAGGACGAGAAAAATCGTGGTACCACCTTAATTTATAGTTTGAGATAACTAACTCTTTGTCGTAACGTGACGAACGCTTAAAGTTTTGCTTTAAGACTCAGAAAGCGAATTCATAAATTTTTCTTTTGTTTAGTTTCACCAATTCTAAACTCTCTTATAAAAAGAAATTTTTTTATTACTACTCTTTCCTCATTGCTTTACGGAACTTATTATATCAAAGAATAAATTCCTATTTCAAGTCTCTTTTTTATTTTTATAGCTATTTTCACATTAATCTTTTATTTTTATCCCTAACATTCCTATTAAATAAGGGCACTGAGAATAATCAATGATCATTCCTTTTAACGAACTTTCATCAAATATTGTCGTCGCGATTTCACATTTAGAAAAATCAATATCTTTTAATTTTGTATGAATGAATTCGGTTCGATTGAAGTTCACATTATTGAACTCGATATTTTTTAGTTTTGTTTCTAAAAAACTAGATTCTGAAAAAAGACTGTCTTCCATTCTAACATTTTCCATTTTGGCTTCCGCAAAATTAAGGTATTTCGTATTGCAATTTATCCATTCTACGTCTTTGAAGGAAGTACCGATAAAAGAAGTACCAACCATTTTACAATCTTTAAATTGGACACGACTCAATAATTTTTTATCAAAAACTTGATTCGATAGATCGCAGCCTTCGAAAATGACATCTACACAATCAACATCTTTTAAAGTAATGGAATTAAAATCACATTTTTCAAAGATACAAGAATCTAAAGTTATTTCTTTTATTTGCATCGGTTTTTGATTTTCAAAATGAAAGATTCCTTCTGATATTTCTTCATCTTGATAACATTTAATAAAATCTTTTTCTATTACATTTTTTAGTTTTGGAGAATTTATTTTCATCTTTCCTCTTTCTTTCTCAAAAAAAGCAGACATTGTCTACTTGATTATTGAATTGTTACTCCACCATCTACCACTACTGTTGCACCAATAACATAAGATGATAAATCACTGGAAAGAAATAAAACAACATTTCCAATTTCTTCAGGAGTAGCTAATCTTCCTAAAGGTATCTGGGTGCAAAAAAGTTGATAAGTGTCTGGATCATTTTTTCTTACATTTTGAATTAATGGTGTTTCTGTTACGCCTGGACAAACTGCATTAATTCGAATATTATTTTTGCATTCTTCCAATGCAACAGATTTTGTTAATCCTAATACGGCATGTTTACTGGTATTATATGGTACTATGCCAGGATTTCCTAAAATGCCAGAAGTAGAAGAGATATTCACAATGGTTCCACCTTTATTTTGATGCATTGCTTTTATTTCTTCTTGGCAACATAAGAATACACCTTTTACATCTAAGTTATAAACCTCTTCAAAATTTTCTATTGGTGTATCTACTAAATTTATTGTAGCACTTGATTTTCCAGCATTATTACATGCGCAATCTAAACGACCATAGGTATCAATTGTAAATTTTACCATCGCTTCTATTTCTTCTTTTTTTGTTACATCAGCAACAAAGGATACGGCATCTCCACCACTTGCACATATTTCTTTTGCAACTTTTTGGGCTGTTTCAGGATTGTAATCGACTACAACTACTTTTGCTCCTTCTTTCGCATAGCACTTACAAACAGCTTCACCAATTCCTTGACCTCCCCCTGTTACAAGAGCAACTTTATCTTTTAATAACATTCTTCTTCCTCCATTCTTCTATAACCACAGTATATCACCAAAGTAAATAAAGTGGAAGAATTATTTGCCGATCATTGTTAGAACGAAGATCACTGCTATTAATAAAATAACTATACTAAAAAAGAAAAGAAGCTTTTTTCGTTTTCTGGCATTCATGGCATAATAAAAAATTGTATCATCATTTTTATTTTCTAATTTTTCTCCTAATAATAATTCATTTATAGTAATATCTAATTGAAAACTTAAAAGTTCTAAATCATAAATACTTGGCATCCATAATCCTTTTTCCCAACAAGAAATTGTCCTTTCAAAAACTCCTAGTCGATGTGCTAATTCTTTCTGAGTTATTTTTTTTTCCCTTCTTAATTCTTTGATAAAATGGCCAATTCTTTTTTTATTCATTTTATCCCGCCTTTCTTTCAACTAATTTTATCATAACACATTTTTAACGAATAGTCTTCGTTTTTATCGTTAATACTATTTTTAATGGGAAAATTATGATGGTGGTATGTATGTTTCAAAATAACATTAAATGGTGCCGTGAAGAACTACAAATGACTCAAAAAGAATTGGGTTTTATTTTTGGAGTTAGTGATTCTGCTGTCTGTAGTTGGGAAAATGCTCGAGATTCTATGCCTATTAAAAAAGTAATACGTTTTTGTAATTTATATAATTTTTCGATGGATTTCGTTTTAGGTCTAACAAGAAAAAATGAACATTATGGAAAATTTGAAATTAATCGTGCAATTGTTGGTACCCGTTTAAAGAAACTTCGTACAGAACTTCATTTAACTCAACAAGCTCTATCTGACGAATGCCGTATTTCACAAACAACTTACAGTGGATATGAAACAGGCCATTATTTAATTAATACTAATAATCTTTACTACATTTGTAAAACTTATAATATATCAATGGATTGGATTTTAGGAAGAACAAAGGATCCAAAAATCAAAAAATAATTTTGTTCTTCTGTTATTATCATAACATACATTATGATAATATGCAACAAAAAAAGATAAAAGAAAAGATAAATTTTCATCGAACTTATCTTTTCATTTTTTTAATATACTCACAAATTATTTCTGCAGTTTTTTCTTTTCCAATGCTTGAATCAATACAAATATCATAATTTTCTGCTTCTCTCCATTTCTTACCAGAAATCATTTCGTAGTAACTTGCTCGATTTTTATCTGATCTTTCTATATTTTTTAATGAATCTTGATAACTGTCGTGATACATTTCCATAATTTTTTGAACCCTGTACTCTTTTTTAGCATAAATAAATATTCGAATTAAATTTTTATTTTCTCTTAAAACATAATCCGCTGCTCTTCCAACAATAACACATGATCCTTGTTGAGCAATCATTTGAATTACTTTTTCTTGAGCTTCTATTGCATATTTTACTGGAGATGTTGTTAAGTATAAATCATGAAGGATATCGTTACTACTATTAATATTAGAAACAAACTCTTTGTCAAGACCACTTTCTTGAGCAGCAAGAGCAGTCATTTCTTTATAATAGTATGGAATATTTAATTTTTGAGCAACTAATTGTCCAATCGCTTTTCCTTGACTACCATGAGTTCTTGAAATTGTAATAATTACTCCTTCTTTTGAATCAGCTAATATTATTTTTTCTTTTGTTTCTATATTTCTTTGTGGATTTAAGTGTTTAAAGAAGAATATAAGCAATAGAATTGTGATTATTATTCCTAATAAGTCTCCTATTGGCGCAGCAAATAAAACTCCTTTGATTCCAAAATATTTTGGTAAAATGATAACTAGAGGAACAAAAAAGAAAAGATCTCTTGCTAATGATACAATTGCTGATTTTAGTGGTTCTCCTACTGCTTGGAAAAAAATAGAACTCATTTTTATAAAGCAAGTAAATGTTAAAAGCATTAAAAATATTCTAAAAGTTAACACGGCAAATTCCATATATAATTCTTCATTCGTGCCAAATATGCTAATGATCACTTCTGGACATAATTCAAATATCAATGTTGATAGTATACCAATTAAAACACATGCTATTGAAACTTTTTTAAAGGTTTCTTTTACTCTATTAATATTCTTGGCTCCATAGTTATATCCCAAAATTGGTTGAGCTCCTAAAATAATTCCTACAATAATGTTGATAACAATTGAAAATACTTTCATAGTAATTCCAATCACTGCAATAGGAATATCTGCTCCATATTTACTTTGAGCTCCATATTTTGCTAACATAATATTGCAAACTAAGGAAATGATTACGATACTCATCTGTGTGATAAAAGTAGAAATTCCTAACTTTATTACGTTTTTAAAAATTCTAAAATCGATTTTGAAACTACTCCAGGATAATTTAAAAGTCTTTGTTTTAGTATAATAGATAATTGATAAAAGGAATGAAGCTACTTGCCCTATTACAGTTGCATAAGCTGCTCCTTTAATTCCTAAATGAAAAACAAATATAAATATCGGATCAAGTATAATGTTTAAAATTGCTCCTACTAAAGTTGTTGCCATGGAAAATCCCGGTGAACCATCTGCACGTATCACAGCATTCATGCTATTAGCTAGCATATAGACAGGAATTCCAGCTAAGATAATCATATAATAGTCTCTTGCCAATTCGATACTTTGATTACTTGCCCCAAATAAAAATAATAAAGTATCTTTCAGAAAAAAACCTATTATTACAAATAGAATACTAATAATACCTGTTACTAGTATACTATTTCCAATTGATTTATCAGCAGATTCTGCATTTCCCCTTCCTTGACATAAAGATAAATAGGCTGATGAGCCATCTCCAAAGCACCATGCAAAAGCAACTGCAATAATTGTAATCGGATAAACAACACCAGTGGCCGCATTCCCTAAATATCCTAGTTCACTATTTCCTATAAAAATCTGATCCACAATATTATATAATGAACTGATTAATAATGATAAAATACAGGGAATTGAAAAGCGAATTAATAATTTTGATATTTTTTCTTCTCCTAAAAATTTGTTATTTTCTTCTTTCATATGTTTCCTCCTTTTTCTGTTTTTAGGCAAAAAAATATGCGTAAAAACTGTCTTGTTTTTACGCATTTTGCTGGATCAGACTTATTAAGTATAACTCTTTTTTTCTAATTTTTCAAAATATTTTTTATTATTTTACTCAACTTTTTTATTCTGTTCTTAACGCAATGACAGGATCTTTTTTACTTGCCATTTTAGCTGGAACAAGGCCGGCAATAAAGGTTAAGAGTACAGAAATAATAATTAATATGATTCCACCTATTAAAGGTAATTGAGCTAATCCTTTAATTTCAGTAATATTGTATATAATTGCATTAATAGGTATATTTAAAAGTAGTGTTACAAGTATTCCTAAGGCACCTGCAAATAAACCTTCTATTAAAGTCTCGGCATTGAATACACGTGAAACATCTTTTTTTCTAGCACCAATTGCTCGAAGAATTCCAATCTCTTTTGTTCTTTCAATTACAGAGATATAAGTAATAATAGCTATCATAATAGAAGATACGATTAAAGAAATACTTACAAATGCGATTAAAATGTAACTTATTGCATTAATAATTGTAGTAACTGAACTCATCATGATTCCAACAATGTCAGAATACATAATTTTGTCCTCTTCGTCTCTTGTACTATTAAAATCATTAATTACTTCAACAATTTTATCTTTTGATTCAAAATCTTTTGGATATAATTCAATAGTATATGGATCATCTAAATCTACAATTCCCAATTTTTTTCTATTGCTATCATAATCTGCTTGAGCATTTTCTGTATATTCTGCAATTACTTTTGCAAGTTCTGTTTGAGATAATGTTGCTAAATATTGTTGTTGCTCTATTGGTAATGATTTTATATCAAATTTTGTATTATTGGAAAATTCTAAACCTGTAAAGACATTTTTATTTTTATTTGCTAGTTGTTCTTTCGCAATTTCGGATTCTTTAATTTTATTTACTGTATATTCCATTAGTTCTTTTGTGTAACCAATCACTCCTGTTGTAGTCGCAGAAGAGTCTTCACTTATTTTAATAATTCCAACTACTTCAATATCTAATGCATTCTTAAGAAGAGTTTTCATGTATTTTTCATCGGAACGTTTATCTACCCAAATTCCTTTTTCTTTTTCATAATAATCTGTATTTAATAAAAGTTTATATTTCAAACCTAAAATTTCATCATAACTATAAGAAAGACTTTCTTTTTTCGGAATTTCTTCTCCATTCATAATTTTTGATAAAGTATTCTTTAATTCTTCTTGATCTAACAATCCAAGCGAATATAATGCATAGTCACTTACTTGATTATTTTGATCCATTAATAATACCACTTCATTATATTTTTCTGGCATTCTTCCTGCAACTAAATCATACTGAGCATCTAATACTTCTTTTTTATCTGGTAATTCAGTCCAAGAATTTACTTCCTCCATTCCTGGAAGAGTAACTTGCGACATCATTTCATTTTCAATTCCTAAGTTATCGAATACTGTACTTGGATTTACTTGAACAATTTTTTCTTCATAGTTTGATTTATAGAGATTTAAATCCAAATTGTAAGTATATCGAATATCACTCACATAATCATTAATTTTAGTCTGTTCATTCTCAATATATTGTTTAAAACTTTTTAAATCATTCACTGTACTACTTCCTGCAACAGAAGAAAGCATATCTGTCATAATATTATTAGAGTATACTTTATCATTGCCTGTGTCTTTACTTTTGGAACTATCCATCAAAGATTCCATGAGACTTTCCCGATCCATAGTTGTTTTTTCTAATGTTAAGGGATACAACGATAAGGTATCTTCTTCTACGTGGTTAATATAACTGTTTAACCCATTTGATAAGGATAATATTAAAGCAATTCCAATAATACCTATCGAACCTGCAAAAGCAGTAAGAATTGTTCTTCCTTTTTTTGTCATTAAATTATTTAAAGATAACGATAAAGCTGTTTTTAAATTCATCGAAGTTTTTTTACTTTTTAATTTTTCTTCTTCTAAAGACTCTTTGGTATTTATACTTCCATCATATGGATTTGTGTCGTCAATAACTTCTCCATCTTTAAGTTTTATAATTCTGGAAGAATACTCTTTAGCTAGTTCTGGATTATGGGTTACCATGATCACTAATTTATCTTTTGCGACTTCTTTTAAAAGATTCATAATTTGAACACTTGTGTCAGAGTCTAAAGCTCCCGTTGGTTCATCAGCTAGTAATATATCTGGATTATTCACTAAGGCTCTTGCAATCGCGACACGTTGCATTTGTCCACCAGATAATTGATTTGGTAACTTATACATATGATCTTTTAAGCCAACACTTTTTAAAATTTCTTTTGCTCTTTGACGTCTTTCCATTTTGGATACTCCAGATAACGTTAAGGCTAATTCAACATTTTGTAAAATCGTTTGATGAGATATTAAGTTATAGCTTTGAAAAACAAACCCTACTCGGTGATTTCGATAAGAATCCCAATCACGATCTTTATATTCTTTTGTACTCACTTCATTGATGATTAAGTCACCTGAATCATATCGATCGAGTCCGCCTATAATGTTTAAAAGAGTTGTTTTTCCACTTCCACTCGGTCCTAAAATTGAAGCAAATTCACTTCTACGAAAATTAATACTTACATTATAAAGTGCTTTTTGTTGAAACCCATTCGTTTCATAAGTTTTTGTTATATTTTTAATTTCTAACATTTTATCTCTCCTTTTAAAGCATACTATTATTATATCAAGAAAATTCAAAAATTTTAAGAATTACTCCATGTTTTTTCTTAATATATTGTCTATTATATATGCCTCTTCTTTGTTTGTCAATTTTCAGATTTTATCTTATTTAAAAACGATTTTCTATAAAATTCATATATTCTTTAATGATGTTGCTTGTTTTACTTTTTATTATTGTCTCTTTTGCTAACGTAATATCATCTGTAATTATATTATCTACATTGAGATTGATCATTTTTTCCATATTTTCTTTAGTGTTTACTGTCCAAACATATAGTTCTTTTCCAGCATTATGAATTTTTTTCACTAAACTTTTATTGACACTGCTTGCTTCGATACTAAAATGATCTGCACTGGATAGTTTCGTAATATCTCCATAAGCTAGACTCATAACATAAACTGTTTTTACTGTGCTATCATACTTTTTTATATTTTCTAACACTTCATAAACTTGTGAAGTAATGACACATTGATCTACAAAATCATATTTTCTAATCATATCTACTACATCTTTTTCAAAATTTTTTTCATGTCCTGTTGGCTTTAGTTCAATATTTAATTTTAGATTATTTTCTTTAGCATATTTTACAACTTCTTCTAAAGAAGGAATTTTCTCATCCTTAAAATCTTTATTAAAAAAACTACCTGCATCTAATTTTTCTATTTCTTCATAGGTTGCTTCCCATGTATTTTTATCTACTCCTGTAGTTCGTTTTAAATTGGTATCATGTAAAATAATTAATTTTTCATCTTTTGTTTGCTGAACATCTAGTTCAATCCAATCCGTTCCTAATTCTTGAGCACCTTTAAATGCAGCCATTGTGTTTTCTGGATAGAATGCTGAGGCTCCTCGGTGGGCTGTTATTTCTACTTGTCTTAAATATTCAATATTCAAATTATATTTTCCTTTATAGATTGAATAGGTTAGTAAAGTTCCGCAGAAAACAGTAATTATTCCTATAGCAATTTTAAATTGAAAGAACTTACGATTTTGTTTTTTCACTTCTTTATGATCTATTTTAACAGGTTCTATTTTTTCCATTTTTTGTTTTTTATGCCAATAATACAAGAAACTAACAGAAGCATAACTAATTGGAGTGGCTAGTAAGGTAAATACAAGAAATGAAAGGGCAATAAAGATCCATGTTATTGTAACTGATACATTTCCTAGTAGATTGTTCAATCCAAAAATTTTATATAGAATTATGATGAAAAAAATACCTATGAATACAAATATAAGATAGAATAATGAAGTCACTGCTTGAGTTAAAAGAATTACAAAAAAATCTTTTATTTTATTGTTCTTACTTAGATTGATACTTTTCTTCTTAGCTTCTTTAAAATCATTATTTTCTAAAATAAAATAATGGAGGGAATAAATCCAACGAAATAAAAGCAAACATAATAGAATCACAATAATTATATACAAAATAGATAAGGCCTGATTGTTTGTTATAAAATCCATAATAAACTCTGGAACTTTGATTGTTGATATTAAACTAGATGAAACTCCTAAATTTAAAAATGGAATTAAAAACAATACTAGAAATGCTATTAATATATTTTTTAAATGAAATACTTTTTTTAATTTTTGAATGGATATTAAAAATGCTTCCTTTGCTGTTATTTTTTCTTTATGATAGGAACTATCTAAAATAATTATTATTGAACTAATATCTATTAAAGAATAAAATGTCATACATATTATTAATAATAAAATCATAAATAATGTAATTGGATTGAAAAGAAACGAAAAAATATTTTCAAAAGTTAAATAAGAATATCCTGTTATTCTCATAATCACATGAAACATTCCTATAAATAAAGGAATAAAAATAATAGATGAAAGTACCTTATATATGAATTCAAATTGAACGAAAGCTTTACGATTTATCATTAACATTTCTATTATTTTTTTCATACTTTTTACCTACTCTTTCTCATTTATTTCTCGAATCGCAGTAGTCGCGGCAATGCTCCCATCACTTACAGCAGTTGTGAGTTGCCTTAATGTTTTTACTCTTGTATCCCCAGCAACAAGAATTCCTTTTGTTTTGGTATGAACTCCATCTTCTGATATAATGTATCCCTTTTCATCTAAATCTACAACATTTTGAAAGATTTCATTCTTAGGTTCTTGACCAATGGCAATGAAAAGTCCTTCTACCTCAATTGTTTCTTTTGTCTTTTCTTTTTCTAAATCTATGCTTTCTAATTTTTCTTGTCCATTTAAAGACACTACTGTTCTATTTAATAAAAAGATTACATTTTCTTTCTTTTTTAATTCTTCTACAGATGTATTATCTGCTCGAAATTCACTTTTTCGATGAATGAGATATACTTTACTCACAATATCTGATAAATATAGTGCATCTTCTATCGCGGTATTCCCTCCCCCTAATACAGCCACTTTTTTTCCTTTATAAAAATTTCCATCACAAGTTGCACAGTAGGAAACTCCTTTTCCTAAAAAGTCTTTTTCTTGAGCTATATTTAATTTTCGATGAGAAGAGCCTGTTGCTAAGATTACACAGTTTGCTTGATATTTATTTTTTTCTGTAATTACAGTTTTATCTTTTTCTACTCTAAGCACTGTTTCATATTTTATATTTCCACTTAGATTTTTTACTTGATGATATAAATTCGTTGCAAAATCATAACCACTTATCGATAAAATTCCGGGATAATTTTGAATTTCTTTGGCATTTAGTATTTGGCCTCCATAACTTTCTTTTTCTAATATTAAAATATTTTTATTTGCTCTTAACAAATAAAGAGCACTGGTAAGTCCAGCTGGACCTGCTCCTACTATAATTACATCATAAAAAAATTCTTCCATTTTCTTTCAACCTTTCTTACATCTTATTTAAATTGTACACAAGCTCTGTTAGAAAATCAAGAAATTTGTTTATAACAGTATTTTAATGATGAGACAAGAATTCTGATAATCTGCTTCTATTGTTCCATTCATTAATTCTACTAATTGTTTTGCTATTGATAAACCTACTCCCGTACTTTTACTTCCGTTTTCCACAGTAAAATATCGATCAAAAATTTTATTTACACTTACTTTATCAAGAGCAATTGTTTGATTTAAAAATAACAACTCGCCATTTTCTGATAAGGTGATACTTATTTTACTATCTGCATATTTTAAAGCATTGGATAGTATATTTTCTAGTATTCTTATCATTAGAGTTCTATCGATCATTTTATATATTTTTTCGGAGCATATATGGACTACGATATTGATCTTTTTTTCTTTTAATAAATCATAATAGGAAACTATTACATCTTCTAATATATCGTTTATACAAATC
>CANPWX010000012.1 GCA_947585065.1 uncultured Bacilli bacterium
GCCTAGAAAACTTTTGAAGCTCTAGGTCATTCAGAGCCTAGTTTTAATAACTAGGTTTTAATTTTGAACTGAAAGTGGTATAATTAAATAGTATTGAAGACATTAGTCATTAGTAAATTTATATAAATTTAATTTTATTCATCCCGAATGAGATTGTGGTACAAGCGGCTATAAAATCAAGCCAAAAATAGAACGAGAAGTCGTTCCAATAGATTAAATTAATGAAAGAACCAAAGGTTCTTTTTGGCTGCAATAGAAAGGATTTGATGTGCAACAAACAAATTTATATCACTTAAAAATTATTGATTTTTAAAAATATAGTACATTATTAATTTTAAACAAAAATAGTCGCCATAAGGTTGGATGACTATTTTTTTAGTAAAAATTGTAAAATGAAAGGAGAGTCAAAATGTGTTTTACAAAAAGGAGTATTAGAAGATTGCTGATATTAATTATAATGGTGTTGATGATAAGAAAATAGATGAATTTGTAGAAAGGAAAATTATTCATAAAGATTATTTTGAATGGAAATTAAACTTTATGAAAGAAACAATAAAAATAGAAATAAGCGGAACTGGTAAAAAAGATGGATTTTTAATAGAATGTGAATAAAACAATTAATTTAATCACTACATAATAAAAAAGAATATTTTTGTAGTATAATAGGTATTTGAAAAGTGGTGATAACGTGGAAAGAGTGAAGTTTTATTCTAATGGAGATATGACAACGTCTTATAACTTTAATAAAGCTATAGATATTGTAAAAATTATTAAAGATAAAGATTATGCAATGAATGATATACTAGAGTTTTATAATATCTTAAAATTATTTAATCCAGAAGTTTTAAAAAACACAAAAGAAGATATTAAATATTTTTGTAATGAATCATCAAATAAAATAAATAAAATAATTGGTAAGTTTTGTTCAAAGATTAGCAATGATAATATTGAAGAGTATTTGGATGATATTGAACCTAGTTATATAGAGGATTTTTTTGAAGTATTAGATAAATATAAAGTTTACGAAAAAATAAGTGATGATGTATTTTCTCAAATACTCGAAAAGAATGATGTCTATTTGCACTTTATCTTACATAATAAAAATATTGTACATACATATGATAAAATTTTACGTGAAAAATTACTAAAATATACTGATAGTGCAGTATTATTGCTTGATGAATATGAAACAGATCATTTAGGGAATTACTCTCACAGAATATTTCCCAAAAGTTTAACAGATGAAGATAAAAATAAGATTCTTAAAAATTATATTAATAGTGAATTTGCAAATTTAAATTATTTAAGGTTAATAGTAAATTTTCAAGCAACAAGTGAGTTAAATATAGATGATAAAATAAAATTAATTGCGAAAAAGAAGGCTGAAGAACAAGAAAAGAAATTGTTTAAAAATAATCCTGGGATAGAAATGTCTACTTTGGTTCTTTTTAAAGAAAATCAACAGGAAACGGTTGAATTTAATATTAAAGGGCAAAACTGGGAATTTGCATATGATATAAATTGGATAAAACAAAATATAGATGATAATAGTACTTTATTAAATAATTTTATATATTTATTTGAGTATGTTGATAGACTATCTAATTTAAATAAATATTTATAAAGAGCAAATTTAATACTTCTTATTATAGAAGACGAAAAAATAATATTTATCATTTATTATTGCATTGTTGTTGCATTGTTATTCAGGATAAATTTATTTTTCATTTATTAATTCTTTCTTTCATTAATTTACATTTGAAAGTATACATGGTACAATTTACATATAAACTTTGATATATAAAGGATTGGAGGGCTTTAATGAGTACTGAATTAATAAAAAATGAGAATGAATTCAATCAAATATTTAATGGTATAAAGGAATTAGTTATAAATAGTAGAAATAAAGTATATCAAACTGTTAATACTGAAATGCTTAATCTATATTGGAATATAGGTAAAGCAATTATGGAAATACAACAAGGTGATGAAAGGGCAAGTTATGGCGATGCAGTACTTGAAAGGTTATCGCAAAGTTTAACAGCTGAATTTGGTAAAGGTTTTTCTAAAAGAAATTTAGAAAGAATGAGAAAATTTTATGTATGTTTTCCAATTGCGACAACACTGTCGTCGCAATTAAGCTGGTCGCATTATTTAGAACTTATAAAAATAGATGAAGAACCTAAAAGAAATTTTTATATGAAAGAAACAATTGATTCTAAATGGAGTGTGAGAGAACTGCAAAGACAAAAAGATTCACTATTATATGAAAGATTAACATTAGCTGCAGATAAGGAAAAAATATTAGAATTATCTGAAAAAGGGCAAATATTAAAAACAAGTAGAGATTTAGTAAAAGATCCTTTTGTTTTAGAGTTTCTAGATATAAAAGAAAATACAAATTATCTAGAATCTGATTTAGAAAGAAATATCATAGAGCACTTAAAAGAATTTTTATTAGAATTAGGTAAAGGCTTTAGCTATGTTGGAAATCAAGTTAGATTAACTTTAGAAGAAGAGCATTTTTATCCGGATTTAATTTTTTATAATAGATTTTTAAGATGCTTTGTTATCATTGATTTAAAAATAGGAAAAGTATCCCATCAAGATATAGGACAAATGCAAATGTATGTGAATTATTATGATAGAGAAATCAAACAAGATGATGAAAATCCTACAGTTGGTATATTACTATCAACAAATAAAAATGAAACAGTTGTAAAATATACTCTTCCAAAAGATAATAAAACAATATTTTCTTCGGAATATAAACTACATATGCCAACAAAAAAAGAACTAATTACTGCTGTGGAAGAAGAAAAGAAAAATTTTGAATTAAATGAAGAAAATTAGTCATAGTACATAAAAAGATTATTTGTTCATTACTAATATTAAACTTTTACTCCCATTTATGATTCCTGTACAAGCTGCAATTAAAGCTAGAGAAAAATAGAACGTATAAACGCTAAAATACGGAAGACTAGAAATAGTCTTTTTTCTATTATATGAAACAAATATCTATATTCCCAAAAAAGTTAATTTTGGAGTTATTTGGGAATAATTTTGTGATATATTATCTATGCAAGGAAAAAATATTAAATCATATTTGCATGGGGGGTCTATTTTATTTTTCTGCAATAAATTCATAGTTTTGTATATTTTATAGCAATCTTATTCATCCCAAATGAGATAGTGGCACAAGTAGCAATCAAAAACGGGAGTAAAAATTAATAATATCAAAAAATCCTTTAAATAAAGGGAAAATAATGATTTTATAGGAATATAAAAATTTATTCCTAACCATTATTGGTTATACTGATGTAAAATATTTATTGGTAGTGGATCTGGCACTTGAGAAAGTGTGAAAATGTTTTTCGCTTCTGGATGGTGCGACTAATAAATGATCCTGGTTGAAAATGTAGAATAACTTCATCGTAAGATGGAGCTTTCTTTTGTTTTATGTTATACTTTTTATGGAGTTGATGGCAAAGGAAATAAAAATCGGTTATTTATATCACATAAAAGATGAATATTTTGATGTCGTTAATGAGGAAAATTTAATGCAAAATCATGAAAAAGGGAAGAAGAGACCTACTTATTTTACAATTAAAGATAAAAATATTTTATGGTTTATTCCTATTAGTTCTAAGGTTGATAAATATCAAAAAATTATTGATAAAAAAATCGAAAAATATGGATTTTGTAATACTATAATCATTAGAAAAATTATTAAAGAGAGGTACAAATTTATTTTTCATGGATATAGATAAATTAAAAGAAAAAATGTTAGAAGAAATAAAGTAAATTGCAAATATGTTATTTTTAAAATGAATATTTCTTTTTTTCTTAAAAAAAATATTGTATAATATTTATAGAATAGAAAGAGTTTAGGTGATCATATGGTAACACTTAGTATTGGAAAATCTACTTACGATATCACTGTCCCTATGGAAGAATATCCTGTAGAGAATCAAAAATACATATTAAAAGAAAAATTAGAAGGCAGTGGAGGAAGTGCTTCAAATGTTGCATATTTGTTTGGTAAATGGAATGCTGACAGTTATTATGCCGGAGTAGTTGGTTATGATGAACTAGCAAACAATATCAAAAAAGAATTAGAGGCTGGAAAAGTTCATACGAATTTTATAGAAACAAACTATGAAAAGAAAACGACAATGACAATGATTTTATCAAATAAAAATACGACTTCTAGGACTCAGTTAATGATTGAACCAGAGATATATCATTTAAAAAAATATGATTTTGATATTTCACCAAATATAGTTTATTCTGATGGATATGAGTATGCGGCAACAAAAGAAGCTTTTAGTCGTTATCAAAATGCAGTCTTAGTTTTAGGAGCAGGATTAAGTATTGGAGATATAAAAGAAGTAGAAGCATTAGCTAAAATATCTCAGTATGTAGTCTTCTCTTTAGAATTTGCTTGTAAAACATGTAAAATGAAAGTAGATGTAAATGTTGCAGCCCATCTTTTAAATTTATATAAAGAGATCAAAGAAAAATATCCTCACAGCATCAATATTATAACACTACATCAAAATGGTGTTTTATATGAAATAAATAATGAAGTGAAAGTTATGCCAACATTACAAGTAACAGAAATAGATCGAACAGGAGCTGGAGATATTTTTGATGGAGCTTTTGCTTATGCTTTAGGAAGTGGATTAGATTTAGAAAAAAGTATCAGAGTAGCTAATATTGCCGCGGCACTATCCACAACAAAATATGGAGCCAAAAATTCGATCCCACTTTTATCAGATGTAATACATAAATATGAAGAAAAATTTGGCCCAATGAATGAAGGAGCATCAAATGTTACTGTAGAAGAAACGAATCAACAAGTAACTCCAATGCAAGTGTCATCAACATCAAATGGAACGCCTCAAAATACTGTTCCTGTTCCTTCAGAATCACCAACTCAACAGGAAAGTATACCACCACAAGTATGATATTTTGGAAATTTTATCCTAGTATCGATTTACATGGAGAATATACAACAACGGCATATACAGTAATTCATGAATTTTTAAAAGAACAACAAAAATTAGGAAAAGAATATGTTGTAATTATACACGGAAAAGGTACAGGAAAATTAAAAGAAGAAGTCCATCATATTCTTTCTCAAGAGTCTATTGTTTTAGAATACCATTTAGATCCGGATAACCTTGGTCAAACTTTAGTTCATATTAATACTAATGTAAATTAAGTTTTTTATATGGTTAGTACCTGCTTTCTATTATTTTTGCTAATATAATTATAAAGCATTTTGGGGTTACTAACCATATTTTATGGTCTTTTTCCAAAATCTCCTGACTTTGGAAACACGACCCTAAGTTAACACAAATTTGACAGAAAAGGAAAATTATGGTATACTTTATACACTTAAATGAGTTTATAAGTAGGGGGATTTAGTATGAGTTTTATTAAAAGTTGGAATATCCAAAAATTTTTTCTAATGGTATTGGTGATGTTTTTAGTCCCAATCAGTGTTTTTGCTAAAGATACAATCACACTTAAAGTTGATAAAACGACTTTAGAAATTGGTGATGAAATATCTGTAATTGCCAAAATTAATAGTGGAGCAAAATATTATGCTTTGACAGCAACATTAAGTTATGATGAATCGGTTTTTGAAAGTATTGACGATTCTAGCTTTTTTATGCCAGATGATACCGATGTGATATATAACACTCAAAATAAAAAGTTTGGTATTATTAACAAGACTGGAGAAATTTCAAATGAACTATTTCAAGTACGCTTAAAAGTAAAAAAAGAAGCAAGAGCTGGTACTAGCGTCATTAGTTTAACAAATATTTCATCTTCCGATGGAAAAAGTAAGATCAACTTTGAAAAAACATCTGCAAATGTATTAATTACTAAAGATGCCAAAGATGGAGAAGTTTTACCAAGTCAAAATACACAAGTAAACGAACAAAAAGAGGAAGACATTAAAACATTTTCTACCAAACCAATTATATATTTTTTAATGGGTATGCTTATTGCCTCATTCATTTGCTTAGTATATGTACTGATAAAAAGAAAAGAGAAAAAAATTGTCATTAGTTTTATTGGTTTATCAAGTATTTTACTTTTAGCTTTAATATCTTTATTTTTCATGAACAATACACGAAAAGACGTGAATAACGACGGGAATAAAACATATGATGATGCTAAAGAAATAATGAAATATATACTAGATATTAAAGGAACAGAGCCTAATAATCAAGAAAATAATGATGATAAAAATCAGGGAAATATAGCAGGAGGATCCAATTCCTCATCGAATACTAAACCACCAGAGAAAAATAAATTTGATTATGATGTAAACAATGACGGAAAAGTGGATATTGAAGACGTTGGTGGAAGTACTGAAGATACCACGGAAAATATTCAGTATAAAGTAGTTCTTTCCGAAAGAAATAAAAAAGATGTTTATGTAAAAAAAGGCAGTATCACTTTAGAATTTGATGCAACTGTTACAAACAATGAAGAAATCCGTGAAGTAGAAATAGATGGACAATTTTATCCAGTCAATTTAAACGAAAACTTTTACAGTGTGACATTAAATACTCCAAATACTCCTGGAATACATGAATTTAAATTTACAACAGTAAAACTGGCAAATAATCGTAAAATTAATACAAATTTATCAATTAAAAAAGATATTTTAAAAGAAGATCCATATGTTGATTTGTTTTCAGTAAACGATCAAGAAAATACTTTTGATTTTCAATTAGAAGATAAAGATCATTCCATAAAGAGTGGAAATGTAATGATTGTAGACGACAAAAATCAAGTTGTTTTTAATGAAAAATTAAATGAAAAAAACCATTATTTTTATCACTTTGAAAAAGATATTATTTATAATGTATATGTAATTGTAGACTATGATTTAGATAGTAATGAAATGAACTCATTGACAGGGGAACAAAATCTATATGAAGAACAAGTAATTTATAATCATAAAATTATGGTTGCAAGCAATTATAATTTTCAGATATCAAATGTTAATATTACAGATGCCATTGAAAAAGATCAATCACTTATTTTATCTTTTGATAGTTCAAACTCTTTAGGATATACAATTGATTACATTGTGATTAATGGTAAAGAGTATCCTATCTCATCAATAAAAGAAAAAAATCATTATCAAGTAATTTTAAATAATATAGATACCTCTCAATTTGGAAAATATTATTTAAATATTGAAAAAATCGTCTTGCAAAATTTAAAAGCTTTTGAAAATCAAAAAGATTATGAGATTCCACAATTGAACTATACAGTTTTGAAATATGCTCCGAAAGTAGAAAACATTTCTATTCAAAATAATGAAGAAGAACAAAATTTATCGGTTTCTTATCAATTAGAAGATACAGATGAGACATTAGAAAAATTAACAGCTGTTTTAATGGATTCAACAAATAAAATTGTAGATCGTATAGAAAATATTGATCCAAATGAAATGGTGACTCTATCCTATAAAGAAAATCGAGATGGAAGATATTATGTAAAGTTTTTTGGCGATTGTAATCTAGGAACCGATCGACATAAATATCAAGATAAATTGATTGGCGAAAAAGAAATTTTAACACAGAAAGAAATTTCAATAAAAAATGCCAAAGTAACTACAGAATATCCAACAAAAAATGCCCCAAAATACAAAATAACATTTGAAGTAGAAGTATCAGAAAATTTTAAAAAGAATAATCGTTTCAATGTTGTTTCCGGAATTACAATAAATGGTTTAAATTATGATGCTGATAAAACAAATGCACCATTTACTTCTACTATTAGCTTTACTGTACCTAGCGAGTCCGGCATTTTAGAATTGGTGGCAAATCGTGTCCAACTACAATATGAAGACTATAATAACAATATTCATGAATTCTTCTCAGTAGAACCTTATACAATTCAAATCGATGTTTTAAAAGATAAACCAAGCATTCAAAATTTGGAAGTTGTAAACGAAGATTATCAATCAAAAACAACAACATTCCAATTTGATGTAATCGATGATAAAGGTGGATTTGAAACAGGAGAAATCGAATTAAATGGAATAAGAAAAAAAATATCAATAGGAAAAAATGAAGTCACTTTTACGGATATAGAAGTTGATAAAGCATTATCTCTAAATTTCTATAGTACTTATGATTTAGATACCAATACCTTAAAAGATACAAATAAAGACTTAAATCATTATGAGAATGAACAAATCTATTCAGTTTTTTATGGATTATATGATAAAAATACCTATGATAATATTACACTTACAGAAATTGTTTTAGCAAATAACAAATCTTATTTTGAAAAAAATGAAGAAATTTTAATGGATTTCGGTATTTCTGGATTAAAGGATGACTTAGATCTTTCCGTAACAAAACTGATTATTTCAGGACAAGAATACAATGTATCTGTCAAAAATCAAAAATATGAAACAATCCTAGAAGGATGGAGTCAATCAGGAATACACGAGAAAGAAATTACAGATGTTATTTTCAATAATGGCAAAAAAGTTACATTAAAAAATCCAATAAAAATTCAAGCAGAAATACTAAAAGATCCAGTTCGTATTTATGATTTTAAATATGAAATAACAGAAGAGGATATTACATTAAAATTTACAGTAAAAGATGAGGATCGCTCGATAATGGGGCCAATGACTGATGCTTTAACAATACGAGTTTTAGACGAGGAAAATCATGTACTATTAGAAAAACCATATGAAGATGAAATTTCGTTTGCAAAACAAAAGAACATAGTACGTTATTACATTCAAGTTTTAGCAACTTACGATCGTGATCAAACCAAAAAAGGAGATAACTATGTCGAAAATGAAATTTTGGTAGATGAAGTAATTTCTATGGATAAGAATTATATTACATTAAAAGAGATTTCTGATATTACACTATATAAAGAAGAAAACGGATTAATTCTTACTATGGATACTGTAAATGTATCAGATTTAGAAAATCACTTAGATGCTTACTTTGTAAAAACATCAATGAATGGAATGCCAACTGTACATAGTAAAATTGAAAAAGTAATAAAAGAAAATAATCATTTAGTTTTCATACTAGATTATGAATATGTTACCAAAGAGAATGCAAAAGAAAAACAAGATGTACGAATAGATTTTGGAACAATTCAAGATGGTAAAGCAAATAATGAAGCTCGTCCAGAAACTTTTGAAAATTTAATTCAAAGAATCAAAGAAAATCCAAATGGAGAATTCACATTAACACATGATTTTGATGCTGCAGATATTACAGTGGATACGGATGCTTATTTTGCTGTTGATTTTAAAGGACAACTTCATGGAAATGGTCACAAAATATTAAACTTAAAGAAGCCGTTATTCTCTAGCATTACTGGTGGAACGGTAGAAAATATAAAACTAGAAAACATTAATTTACCAGCAAATAATGCCCAAGGAACATTAGCAAATAAAGTAACTAAAGCAGTTATTCGAAAAATCTATATTCATGGATTTACCAAGAAAGAAAGTGACGGAATTTCTGGAACATTGATTGGTGAAGTAACTTCCAATTCAATAATCGAAGAATGTAAATCGACGAATTTTGTTCTAAACACAGCATGGGCGAAACAACAAGTTGGTGGATTAATAGGAATATTAGATAGTTCCACTATTAAAAATAGTTATGTAGAAGGTAGCATTTCAAGTTCATGGAACTATGTTGGCGGGATGGTTGGAAATGTAAAAGGAAATTCTGTAATGGAAAACAACTATGCCAAAGTAAATATGAATAGTGATTATTTGTCTTGTGGTTTTGCGTGTGTATCAAGCAATCAATTTACTGTGAAAAATAATGTCAATTTAAGTACAGGAAAAATTACTCATAAATTTATAACAAATTTCAAAAATTCAGAAAATAATTATCAATTAGAAAGTGAAGGATATTCTCCTCAAACTGGAGTAACAATTATTTCAAAAGAAGAAGTGAGTCATGCGTTTACAAATGCTCAATTTGATAATACTATTTGGAATTTAGAAAAAGTTTCATGGGAAAATCCACCAAAATTTTTATTAGAAAAAGAAACTAAAATTGATAAAAACAAGGTAACAGAATATAACGAAGCAAAAGAAATATTATATCATAACCTAATGCTTCTCATGCCATTTTATGAAGACGAAAAAATTGTGAAAAGTGGAGAACAGATTGCCGAAGATCATATTTTAAATCAACAAGAAATCAGACATATTATTCCAATCGATGAAACAGGAAACATTGTAACCTACTTAACGACTCATAATCCTAAAAAAATCAAAAAAATAATGATCATTTTTAAAAACGACGAGACATTAGTATTAAATACCCGTTTTGATAATGTTTATGATATGGTTGCTAGTTATCGTATTACTGATTTAAAAATTGATTATGTATTTAACCATTATATAATAGATAGTAATTCTCAGCTTGTAAATAACATTACAAACTATCTAGCACTTCTTACTTATGAAGATCATTTAGATCCATTAACACCATCATTAGATAGTCGTATTTATAAAGATTACTATAATGATGTCACTAAAAAAGAATTAAAAGAATTTGTATTAAAATATTTATCAAATAGTAACTATACAAATAGTAATTCCGACGAAGTAATCAATGATTATTTGGAAAAAGAAATTAAAAAAGATAAAAAAATAGAAAAAGTATTATATGTATATAATTATTTTAAGAGATTTTACAGTGTTTCAATAAATGGAATTGCATTGAATGATTTAGTTCTATTTAATTCTCAAGGATTCCATGAATCTTTAACTCCATATGGGATTGCTACTTTATATTTGGCAAACGAAAGTAATTTTAAAACAGATAAAACCAGTGATGCGTATACAAATACCCTTGCTAAATTTACAAATCTATCGACGATTCCAAAATTATTAGAGTATTATGTGACTCTTCTTAGTAAAGAAAATATGAGTACTTGGTATGCAAACTCATTTAAAGGTTACTTAGTTGAAATTAATGTAGATGAAAGAGAGGATATACTATATACTTTATGGGATCATATTTCCTATGAAGATCAAAATAATCGAGCAGTTTGGTATAACTATGCGCTTCCTCTATTAACAATCCCAGAAAATGCAGCTTATATTATCTCAACACCAACTCAATTCTTAATCGGATCTCAAAGAGTTTATATTAAAAATCCTGATGATCCAAAAGAGCAAAAAAAATTCCAAGAGCAAGCTGCCATTTATACAAAACGAATGAAAGATTATTATGAAACTTCAGCCAAAATTTTGAATGAAGCTCAATATTTCAATGAAATACATACAATTCAAGTAGATAAAAGATTTACTTATGATCAAAATGATAACAGTGTATTTCAAAGTCCTTATACAACAGAAGAACCATTTCATAAAAACTTTAATGAAGTCTTTGGATTATGGGCACATCAAGATGGAAATGCTGCAACTGCAAATGGTACCGTAATTTATTGGAGAGCAGAAGGAGCATTAGAAGGAGAATGGACATACCATACCTGGTCACATGAAACTGCACATAATATTGATGCAAGATTGTTCTTAAAAAATAATGGTAGAAGATTTGATGCAGGTGGAGAAGACTATGCAGATAGTAATTTAATGCAGTACTTTGGTGATGGAGACATCGTTATGAATTTCTCAAGACATTTTGGACAAGAAGAACGAATTAGTTCCAATTTAGATCCAAGTCGCATTGATAGTCCAGAAAAAGTCCATGATTTCTATCGTAAACTTTTTGAAACCGTTTATATCTTAGATTATTTAGAAGGAAAAGCTTTGTTAACATTGACTCCAGAAGAACAAGCAAAATTAGTAGTTCAAGCATCTTATCCAAATGAAACACTTTATCCAGAAGAAAAAGACAAACATTTAAGATACAAATATACTGTATATCAACAAATCGATACCAATAAAGTAGAAGAAATGAATTTAACAACGATAGATGATTTATATAAAAATCAATTAGTGATGTATCCAGGAGTAATTTATTCTACTTTAACAGATAACCGATATGGTGGGGAAGGTATTTATAAAGTTCATTGGTATCAACCTCATAATGATTATGGTAGACCAGATTCCTATAGTATCAAATGGTTTGCTTATGAAATGTTAGGTTACAAAGGATACGATGATGGGTATATAGAATATTTTAGTAATATTCATTCTGTAACAAATGAGTTCTATAAAAATTATAAAACAGACTTAATGGCTCTTCGAACGATTACTGGGGACGAGAATATGACTTACGAAATTTATAAACATCAAAGATTTGCCAAAGTAGAAGAAAATTTAGAGTCTATTCAGTTTATCAATGTAGATCAAATTTATCAAAGATTCATAGAAGCCTTAAAAGAAGATGCGAACTATGTAATTCAAATAGAACAAGAAGCATATGCAAAATATCCAGGAGAAGATCAATCAAGTATCGATGCTCGAAATAAGATGATAAGTAATGCAAGACAATATAAAAATAGTACAGAAATTCGTCGAGAAGTATTCTATACATTGAAACAATCTACTAATGATTTTGAAGAAGAAGTATACGACAAAACAAATACTCAAATTGTGACTTTTCTTGGAAACTAAGGCTACTGATTCATTTCAGTAGTTTTTTAGTGTTTGAAAAAACAGAAGGAAGTTTTGAAAAACAGTTGTCAAAGATAGAGGATTATGCTAAAATAAATACTGTTGAAAGTTAGTTTGGTCCCTTGGTGGAACTGGTTAACACGTTTCCCTCTCAAGGAAAAGAGTAGGAGTTCGAGCCTCCTAGGGATCACCAATTAGATGAGCAAGTACCATATGTAGGTACTTTTTAATTTTGTCAAAAAAATGTAAAAAAAATAAAAAAGATTGTATAAAGATCAATAATTCGTTAAACTAAAAGTAGGAGAGTGAAAAATATGGATATAAAAAAATTATTTGGATTGGAAGGAAAAACGGTCGTTATTACTGGTGCAGCTTCCGGAATGGCCAAAGCTGCAACCGAATTACTTCTTCAACTGGGAGCAAAAGTTCATGCGGTAGATATCAATCCTATTTCTTTACCGGTTTTAAAATCTTATCAAAAAGATTTAAGTAAAAAAGAAGAAATCGACGATTTAATAAATGAATTACCAAATAAAATCGATGCTCTATTTTTATGTCATGGTATCGCTGCCTTCCCAGGAAATGAGCAAAAAGTTCAAATAGTCAATTTCTATGGCCAAAAATATCTAACGGAATGTTTATTAGAACGGTTAAATGATCATGCTTCAGTCACTTTTATTTCTTCTGTAGGTGGATTTGGTTGGCAAACAATATATAAAGATGCCGTAGAATTAATTGAACAAAAAACATGGGACGAAGCTATGAAATGGTATGAAACTCATCCAGATAAAATTCAAAGTGCATATGTTTTTGCTAAACAATGTTTATTATCCTATGTCACCTATAAATGTATGGATCCATCTTTTATTAATCGCAAAATAAGAATTAATGCAATTAATCCAGGTGACACCATTACTGGTTTAACAAAAGACTTTAATAAGTCAACAAGCCCAACAGGAAACGAAGAAGAAGGAGCAAAAATGATTGAAAATATTTTCTTAAAAAGTTGGAATGGCTATCCAGCAACACCAGAAGATATGGGATATCCATTAGTAGTTATTGGAAGTGACATTTGTTCCTATATGTCGGGACAGTGTATCTACATTGATTATGGTTTAACTTCCAATTGGACTTCTTTAGCTTTATTAAAAGAACAAGACAAAACAATTGAACAAATATCAAGTGAAAAAATGTAATGCAAGAACATGTAGATTTGTCAAACAAAAGTGACAAAGTCACGACAATCCAACGATAGATTATTTTAACTTGTTAAAATAATCAC
>CANPWX010000013.1 GCA_947585065.1 uncultured Bacilli bacterium
GGAAGTGGTATTTCTGGAGGAAAATATTGTGAAAGCAATACAGATTGTGAACCAACGGAAGAATTTACAAGTGAAAGTATAAATGTTCCATTAAGTGAAGGACAAAATCGAAAAGTTTGTGTAATATTTAAAGACAATGCAGGAAATGAAAGTGATAAGAGTTGCTCTGATTCTTATAATGTTGATGGAATTGCCCCAAAAATAGATAATGTTGCTGTTTCTTTTGAAAGTGATACAAAAATAAAAGTTGAAGTTTCAACAGAAGAAACAGGAAGTGGAGTTAATATGTATGTTTATACATTAAATAATTTAACAAATCCAAAAGATGTGCATGGATTTCAAACATCTTCAACTAATATTTATAATTTTACAATACCTGAGATTGAAGATGCCAAAGAAACATTTAGTTCCGTAGCTCGAGTTACATCAGGAAATGGTTTATATGAAACAGACCATATTAATGTTAAAAATACTCTTGATGATGTGGGTTTTTCAAAAACAGAGTTACGATATGCGGGAGGAGCTAAGGTTACTAGTGGTACTCCTAATAATTATGTAACATATAATAATGAATTATGGCGTATCATAGGACTAGTTAATGTACCGATTACTACAGATTTGTATCAAGTTTCTGTATATGTTACGGATGAAGCAGGAAATGAATCTGAAGTAAAAATAAGTGAAAATTTATCTTATAAAGTTATGAAACAAAGGATAAAGATAGTAAAAAATGAAATAATTGGAAATTATAGTTGGGATAGTTCTGATGAAAATGTAAATATGGGTCGTGGAGTGAATGAGTGGAGTCAAGCAGATTTAAAAAAATTACTAAATGTTTATTACTATAATGGATTAGATAATCAAGAATGTATGAATGCTGCTGGGAATGTAACAACTCCATGCAGCTTTAGTGATAAAGCATTAAATGATGAGGCAAAATCGATGATAGATAAAGATGTAGTATGGAACATAGGGGCAAATGGAGAAACAAATGATTATTTTGACCAAATAACAATAGAAGAACATTATAATTATGAGAGAAGTAATTTTATGGGAGATTTGTGTAAGATAGAAAAAGGAGGAAAAGGTGGAGATTTATGTAACGATGAAATAGCAAGAACAACAGAATGGAGTAAAGTAACAGAATGGATTAAAAAAAATAATCTTGAAGAATTTAATGGAATTGGACTTATATATCCCAGTGATTATGGATTTGCTACACTAGGTGGCCATTATGGTGAATATGATAGGGAATTTTGTATAACATTTGGTTTGCATAGATACTGTTTAGAACAGGATTGGTTTATAGATTTTATAAATGGTTCTTTTGATCCAATGTGGACTATTTCTAGTCTTAATTATAGAGGAGTAAATTCTAATGATGTAGGAGCAGTTCTTTATGATAATAATGGCCTGAATTTAAAGGGTTATCATGGTTTAGATGCATCTGCTTCATATAAAGTTTATCCTACCTTATATCTTTCTTTTTCTGTAGTTCTTGGTGGAACTGGAGAAGAATTAGGTTCTGAAACAAATCCTTTCACTCTTAATATTAGTAAGTAAATATTCACTTGTACTTCTCTTCATTTATAGATATCTTTTATCATATAATTTTTTAGGTGATAGCATGCATCTTTATAAAACAATGAAAAACTTTTTGTTTGATCAAGATTATTTCATTGATGTATGGGATAAGTGTATTCATGTTTATGGCTTTATTGATATTGATATCTTAGAAGAAAAGAAAATTTGCCTCGTATTTGAAAGTTTTAAAGTTTGTGTTTTTGGTAATGATTTTCGAGTGTTGAAACTTACTAAAAAAGAAATTTTAATTGAGGGTATTTTAGAAAATATTCAGGTGATACGATGAAAGATACTTTGATTTGGATTGAAGTAGAAGGTAAAAAAGATAAATTGTTATTAAAATGTTTTAAATTAAGAATTCCTGTTTTTGAAACAAAAGAAGAGAATGGAAAGTTATTTTTTAAAATTTATGAAAAAGATTTTGGAAAAATTCAAAAGTTTTGGTTTGTTAAGGTGAAAAAAAGTGGCGTTACTGGTATTCGACTATTGAAAGAAAATATTTGGAAGCAAAGGGTATTTGTTGTTTCTCTATTGTTTGGCTTTTTGCTTTTGTATGTTCTTTCTCATATAATGATTCGTGTTGAAGTTGTCCATTCTAATAGCGATATTCGAGAGCTTGTTCGTTTAACTTTGAAAGAAAAGGGAATTAAGGAGAATACTTTTCGAAAAAGCTATAAAGAAATTGAAACTATTAAAAAAGAAGTCTTGGATTTGTATCCTGAACAATTAGAATGGATGGAAATTGAAGTTCATGGTATGAATTATGTTGTTCGAATTGAAGAAAGAAAAATTGAAAAAGAAAAAACGAATCAAACTTCTTGCCATATTGTAGCTACGAAAGATGCTTTTGTTAAAGAAATGATATTTAGTAAAGGAGTAGCTAGTGTTAGTAGAAATGATTCTGTTAAAAAAGGGGATATTTTGATTAGTGGTCTTATTAAAAAAGATGAAGAAATTAAAGCTGTTGTTTGTGCTCAAGGAAGTGTTTATGGAGAAGTTTGGTATTCTATTACGGCAAGTGTTCCTTTAGATTATGAAGTATCTACTCGAACCAATAAAGTAAGATGGAATTTTCGATTGAAGAATTTGTTTTTTGATGATTTTTTATTTCGGAGTCGATTGAGTTCTTATGAAGAAGAAAAAACAAAAATTTTTAATATTTTTGGAAATGAACTTTATTTTGTTAAACAATTTGAGACTCAAAAAGAAAAGAAACGATATAGTGAAGAAGAAGCAAAAAATTTGGCTATTTCGGAAGCCATTCATAAACTTGAAAGTACTTTTGATGAAAAAGAGTATATAATTAGTAAAAAAGTTTTGAAAAATGAAATAAATAATAGTACAATGAATGTAGAGATTTTTGTATCTGTTTTTGAAAATATTGGTGAGGTACAAGAATTTGAAATAAATAGTATAGAATAGAGATGGGTTTATGGAATGGAATCTTTTAAAAGAAACAATTTATGGCATTTGGCCAATGCTTACTATTTTTTTAGTAGTTATTATCTCTATGCGAATTACTACTATTAAAGTAAATCATGAAAAATTTGTTTTTTATCGTGAATTTTTAAATTTAATTTTTGTTATTTATGCTTTGTTATTGTTTCAGTTGCTTACCAATGCCGAACTTAATACGACAAGTGGATTTAATCTTGTTCCTTTTACAGAAATTTTACGTTATAAAATTGGGACACAAGGTTTTTATTGGAATGTTATTGGCAATATTTTAATTTTTGTTCCTTTTGGATATTTTGTTTCTGGGTATGTGAAAGCAAGTAAAGTTTCTCATATTTTATGGATTAGTTGTATTACTAGTGCTACAGTAGAATTTGTTCAATATTTTATTGGTCGTAGTTTTGATGTGGATGATATTTTGTTAAATGTAGTTGGAGCAATTATTGGCTTTTTGATTTATATTGGTTTTACAGCTATTAAAAAGCATTTGCCAAGATTTTTTAGAAGTGATACATTCTACAATATTTTATGTGTTCTTCTTTGTATTATTGCTCTTGTCTATTATTTGCGTATTATGGGAATTTCGTTGGTTTAGGTGGTTTTATGAATAATTATACTATTAATGATGAATATGGTTATCAAGATTATTCCTATTTGGATTCTGTTATTCAAGCAACTTTAAAGCATGAGCATGTTTCCAATAGTGTATTTTCTATTATTTTTGTTGGTAATGAGGAAATTCAAAATATTAATCGTGAATATCGTCAAATTGATAAAGTTACGGATGTGATTAGTTTTGCATTAGAAGATTGTATGGATTTTCAAGGTGATATTCGTGTTCTGGGGGATATTTATATTTGTATTCCTAGAATGATAGAACAAGCTCAAGAGTATTCTCATAGTGAGAAGAGGGAACTTTCTTTTTTAGTGGTTCATGGGCTTTTACATTTACTTGGATATGATCATATGAAAAGTAAGGAAGATGAAAAAATTATGTTTGATTTACAAGATGAAATATTAGAAAGTGAAAATATTATAGATTAGGAGGTAACATATGAAAAGTGGGTTTGTAAGTATTATTGGTAGGCCAAATGTTGGTAAAAGTACTCTTTTAAATACTATTCTTGATTTTAAAGTAGCAATTACTTCAGATAAGGCTCAAACTACCAGAAATATTATTCAGGGTATTTATAATGAAAAAGATACCCAAATTGTTTTTTTAGATACTCCTGGTATTCATAAACCTAAAAGTAGATTAGGAAAGATTTTAAATAAAGAGAGTTATTCTTTAACTAAGGATGTGGATGCGATTCTTTTTGTAGTAGATGCAAAAGAGGGATTTGGAAAAGGAGATCAATATATTCTTGATAATTTAGAAAAAAGTGATTGTCCTGTTTTATTAGTTTTAAATAAGATTGATTTGTTATCTCGAGAAGAACTTTTTTATCGTATTATGGAATATAAAGATTTGTTTGCTTTTCAGGAAATTGTTCCTGTCAGTGCAAAATCTAAAGATAATGTTTCTCATCTTATTGAAGTTATCAAAAAATATTTAACGGATGATACTCGTTATTTTGATGAAGATATGGTAACAAGTAGTCCGATGTCTTTTTTGGCTAGTGAACTTGTTCGTGAAAAATTATTAGAAGTGACAATTGAAGAGGTCCCTCATGCTCTTACTTGTGTTACTACTAAATATGAAGAAAAAAATTCTATTGTTAATATTTGTGTCGAAATTATTGTAGATCGTGATTCGATTAAAAAGATTGTGATTGGTAAAGGGGGAGAACGTTTAAAACGTGTTGGAACATTGGCTCGTAAAGAATTAGAAAGTATGCTAGAAAAACAAGTCTATTTAGAATTATATGTTAAAACAGTTAAGAACTGGAAAGAAAAAACGAATATTTTAAAAGAATTAGGGTTTGATGAATTAAATTTGAAATAAATTGAATAAAATATAAAATTCCTTCCCATGATAATGATAGGAAGGAATGATAAGAAATGAATAAAGAAGAAGCTTGGAAAAAATTTAAAGAAACTGGGGAAATTAAATATTATTTAAAATATAAAGGAAAAGATGTGGAATTATGATAGAGAAAGTGATGGGTTTTGTTCTTAATACGGTAGATTATGGGGACACATCACTTATTTTAAATATTTTAACGAAAGAACATGGACTGATAGGTGTTATTGGTAAAGGAGTCAAATCGATGAAAAGTCGACTTCGTACTTCTACTCAAAAATTCACTTATGGGTCTTTTTATATTTATTATAAAGAGGGTAAATTGTCTTTATTAAAAGATGTTGATGTTATTCAGCCATTTTTACATATTCATTCTGATATTGTTTTGATTGGTTATTTGAATTATATTACTGAGTTAGTGTATCAAGTTTATAAAGAAAGTGAAAGTGCAAAATTGTATGATTATTTTATTGCTACTGTATTACAACTAGAAAATGGTTTAGATCCTGAAATTTTAGTTTCTATTTTAGAAGTTAAATGTTTGGATTTTTTAGGTGTTGGACTTAATTTAGATGCTTGTACTCACTGTGGAAATGCGACTTCTATTGTGACTATTGATGCGGATGCTGGTGGATTAGTTTGTAAAAAATGTTATCGAAATGAGATGTTGGTTTCTATTAAAACGATTCAATTTTTAAGAATGTATCAGTATGTGGATATTAAAAGTATTCGTAAGATTGATATTCAAGAACAACAAAAAAAGGAAATTAATGAATTTCTAACTATTTATTATAATCGATATACGGGTATCTATTTAAAAAGTAAAGAATTTTTGAAAAAATTAAAAGAATTACAATAAATTTTTTTGTCTTGTTTTGTCGAAAGTGTTTAAAAAAAAGAAAAATTGTTCTATATTAAAATAGCAAAGGGTGATAGTATGCTAATTCTTAATTTAGAACAAAAAGAAGATGCTCTTCATGCGAGACTTGTTGGGTCTTTAACTAAGAAAAGTACTTATAAAATGTATCAGTATGTTATTCCTTATATGAAACAAAATAACATTAGACATTTTATTTGTGATTGTACTCATTTAAGACGTGTTGATTTTGATGGAAAAGGTGCTTTGTTAAGGATTAAGTTGTTATTAAAAAAGCAAAAAGGGAATTTTCTTTTGTGTAATGTCAAAGAAAGAATTAAAGAAGAATTAATAGATTATCGTATGCGCATACAATCTTAAGGAGGATACATTTTTGACAACAGAAGATTTAATACAAGATAATTTACCTTTCATTAAACATATTGCTTCAAATTTTTATAATGCCTCTTTTGAGGATTTAATTCAAGCAGGTATTTTAGGAGTATTAAAAGCCTATAAGAATTACCGAAAAGATGGGGCTATTAAGTTTTCTACTTATGCTTATGATTATATTTTTGGAGAAATGTATGATTACACGATGAAAACAAGAGAAATAAAAGTAAGTAAAGAATTATTAAGATTAGCTAAGAAAATTGAGATTGCAAAAAACACCCTTGCTTTAAAAATCGGAAGAGTTCCAACGTACGGGGAAATTGGCGAATTTTTAAATTTATCAATGTTCCAAATTATGGAAGCTATGAGTATCAAAAAAGAAACAATCAGTTTAGATAACAACACAGAAGAAGCAAGAGATTTATATGAAACAATCCCTTGTAAAGAAAAAATTTCTCTTGATGAGAGACTTACTTTACAAAGTGGTATTGAACATCTTCCTGATGCGGAACAAAAAATTATTGAGTATCGTTATTTTGAAGATCTTTCTCAAATGGAAACGGCCAAACGTTTAGGAATGACTCAAGTAATGGTATCTCGTTATGAAAACAAAAGTTTGAAGCGATTAAAAGAATTTTATGAAGTGAACTAGAAAGTGTAACAGCTTTCTTTTTTTTGCAAATAAGTTTCTAATTCATGATATAATGATAGAAAGGTTAGGTGAAGCAAATGATACGTAGAACCTATGCAGTAATAGATGGGGATACTTTAGAAAATAATGTAAAAGAAATTAAAAGGAAATATCCAAATTATGAATACTATATTGGTGTTGTAAAAAATAATGGATATCATCATGGCATAAAAAGTGTGTTGGATTTGATTCGAGGAGGAATAAATTATTTAGCAGTATCCTCTTTAGAAGAAGCTTTAGAAATTAGAAATTATCAAAGAGATATTCCTATTTTGTGTTTAGAGCCTATTTCGATAGAAGCGATAGATGATGTATTAAATAACAATATAACGATTACTATTGAATCTTTGGAATATTTAAACCAGCTTTTAAAATTATCTTATTATACCGATTTAAAAATTCATTTAAAAGTAGATTCGGGAATGCATCGTTTAGGATTTACTGATTCTAAGTCTTTTGAAGAAGCAGTAAAAGAAATTCAAAATCATCCCAATATGATACTAGAAGGAGTATATAGTCATTTTGCAACTTCTGGAATTATGGATCCGTATTGGGATAGTCAAGTAGAAAAATTTTTAGAAATTACGAAAGGTATAAATTTAAAAAGTATACCTATTGTTCATTTTGGACGAAGTATTACACTTGTAGAACATCCCAAATTAGATTTTTGTAATGGAGTTCGTTTAGGGATCATTCTCTATGGATTTTCAAATTCGATAAAAGATGGTAAGGGCGTTCGAAGTAAATTAAGAATATTAAAAAGGAATTATTTGCAAAAAAAATATGGATGTAGTACTACTACACTGGAAAATGATTTAAAGGTTAGTCCAGCATTCTCTTTATATAGTGAAATACTAAGTATAAGAAAAGTTACGAAAGATGATGTAGTGGGGTATAATACCTATAAAATAAAAGAAGATGGTTATATTTACACGATTCCTATTGGGTATGCGGATGGGGTGACAAAAGCCTTTGGAGATGTTGTAATAGAAAGCGAGCGTTATCCGATAGTAAGTGATTGTATGGATATGATTATGGTTTTCGGAAACAAAAAATTTTCGGTAGGAACTACAGTAGAGATTTTTGGAAAAGAAAAATCCATAAAAGAAGTTTGTAAAAGTACCAATCAAAATGCTTATCATTTATTAAATCAAATTCAAAATCGGGTAATAAGAATTCATAAAACAGGAAAAAATAAAGAAGAAATAATCTATTAGGAGGACTATAATGGAACTAGAAATACTAATATTAGGAAGTGATGCAAATGCCTATTATATGGCAAGATGTGCCTATGAATATACTCATAAAAAAGCTCATTTAATCGCGAAAAGTCCACTTGCTTTTACAAAGTTTTCAAATATTTTAACAATCGAATATCATGAAAATTTATGGGAAGAAGAAAAATTCTTAGAAATAGTCAATCAATATTTAGAAAAGAAAAAAGATGAAAAAGTAGTGATTGTTAGTACCAATGAAACATACTCTATGTTTTTAGCAAGACAAAAAGATAAAATTTTAAAAAATGGAATTTTCTTTCAGCAAGAAGAAAAACGCCTACTTAGTTTAACCAATAAAGAAGTTTTCTATAAGACTTATAAAAAAGATTTACCTTTTCCAGAAACCTATTATTTTGATGTGAATAAAAATTCAGTTCTACCTACTTTTCAATATCCCATGATTTTAAAACCAGCGAATGTTGTGGAATATAATCATGTATCTTTTGTAGGAAAGAAAAAAATATATAAAATTCATTCGGAAGAAGAATTAAAAAATGTGATTGAATGTATTAAAAAATCTGGTTATCAGGATCGATTGATTTTACAAGAATTTATTTCAGGAGATGATTCTCATTTATTTGATTCTGTAGTGTATGTCGATCGATTAGGAAAAGTAAAATTACTTAGTTTTGCTCAGATAGGGCTTCAAGAACATACCAAGAGCATGGTTGGAAATGCTGCTGTTTTAATCAATGGTTTTTCCAGTTTTTCTGTAGATCAGGAAAAAATAAAAAATACGATTTTAAAATTTATGGAAAATAAAATTAAAATGAATGGTTTTTATGAATTTGATTTAAAATATTCCGAAGAAAGACAAGAATTTGTCGTATTAGAAATTAATGCGAGACAAGGAAGAAGTAGTTATTATCTAGCAGCTTTAAATGCAAATTTAATTGAAGTTATGGTAAATGATTTAGTAAAGAAAAAAGAACTATTTTTCCAAGATTTAAAAGAGATTTGTTTATTATCTTTTGTACCAAAAAGTATTGTGAAAAAATATGTGAAAAATGAAGAATTTAAAAAGATGGCTTTAAAGCTTTGGAAAAATAGAGTGAGTCCAATGGAATGTAAAATGGACAAAAATATCAAACGCTTTTTCTTAATCAAAAGAAGACTATGGGCTTATCGAAAAGAATATCAAAATAGTGATTGGGAGGAATAAATATGTGTGGAATTGTTGGCTTTGCAGACTCCAGAAGCAAAGAAGAAAAATTAAAAATTATTAAGAAAATGGCTGATCAAATCATTCATCGTGGACCTGATGGAGAAGGGTATTATGCGGATCATTTTGTCGTCCTTGGACATAGAAGGCTATCCATTATTGATATCGCGGGAGGAAGTCAACCCATTTTTAATGAAGATAAAACAATGGCTATTATTTTTAATGGAGAAATTTATAATTATCAAGAATTAAAAGAGGAACTCATAAAAGAGGGGTATGTGTTTCAAACAAAAACGGATACGGAAGTTTTACTCCATGGATACGAATATTGGAAAGATGAATTATTTTCCAAACTTCGTGGAATGTTTGCTTTCGTTATTTACGATAAAAAGAATGAAGAAATTATCGGGGCAAGAGATCATTTTGGAATGAAACCATTTTATTACTATAAAAAAGAGGATGTATTTCTATTTGCATCGGAAATTAAAGCAATGCTAGAACATCCGCTTTTTGAAAAAGAAATCAATACAGATGCCTTAAAGATGTATTTAATTTTTCAATATTCTGTAAAAGAAGAAACATTTTTTAAAAATGTTTATAAACTAAAACCAGGACATTTTTTTCATTATAAAGATGGGGAACTGAAAGTGAAGTCTTATTTTACATTAGATTATCAAAAAAAGACAAAGAAAACTTATCAAAAGATGAAACAGGAACTTCGAAGTGTATTAGAAGATTCTATTTATTATCACCAAACCACAAGTGATGTCGAAGTAGGAGCTTATTTATCCGGAGGAGTAGATTCTTCTTATGTTGTGAGTGTGGCAAGACCGGATAAAACATTTTCCGTAGGATTTTCTTATGATGGATTTGATGAAACGGAATATGCAAGTGATTTATCGAAAATGTTAAAAATTAAGAATTATCGTGAAAAAATTAAACCAGATGATTTTTTTGATGCCTTACCAAAAATTGAATGGCATACGGATGAGCCGCATGCCAATCTTTCCACGGTTCCCTTGTATTTTTTAAGTAAACTCACTTCGAAATATGTGAAAGTCGTATTATCGGGAGAGGGATCCGATGAGATGTTTGCAGGGTATAATGAATATAACGATCCAATCTTACTTCGTATGTATTTATGTGTTCCTTTATGTATTCGAAAATGTATTAGAAATTTAGTAAAAAATATGCCACATTTTCCAGGAAGAAACACTCTTGTAAAATACGGACTACCTTTTAATGAACGTTATATAGGCCATGGAACATTTATGGAAGAGTGGGAAGCAAATAAAATTTTAGCAGATCATTTAAAAAATGAAGAGACAATCGCAGATGTACTAGAACCTGTTTATTCCAAAGTAAAAAACGAAAGTGAATTAACTAAGAAAATGTTTATTGATTTTCATTTTTGGCTTCCGCAAGATATTTTACTAAAAGCAGATAAAATGAGTATGGCTCACTCGATTGAACTAAGGACACCTCTAATGGATCGAGATGTATTTAAGTACGCGAGAACAATACCGAATAAATATTTATTAAAGAAAAAAGAAACCAAATATTTATTCCGAGATATTTCGAAAGATTTTATACCAGAAGAATGGTCAAAAAGAAAAAAATGTGGATTTCCTGTTCCTTTTTCGAAATGGATTCGCGAAGAAAAATTTTATCAAAAAGTAAAGGAGTCTTTTCAAAAAGACTATGTGAAAGAATTTTTTGATCAAGACTACATATTAAGTCTATTAGAAAAACATTATCAAAACAAAGAAAATAATGGCCGTAAAATATACAATATTTATTGCTTTTTAGTATGGTATCAGGTTTATTTTACAAATGCTTAGATTTATGATAAAATAAAGCTCACTTGGAATGGGGGCTTTATTTTATGACTTTAAGTTGGGAAGAATATCAAAAAAATGTTCCAAAAGAAACTTTAGATTTCACAAAATATTTATTAAGTTATTGGAATAATGTAGTATCGAAAGATGTTTATTTAAAGAATAATTTTTTTAAAAAAGATACTGTACGCTTTTTAGTAACCGTTTATGCTGCGTATCAAAGTACTATGGATATTAAAAAAATTCTTTTAGATGCTGGCTTTGATGGAACATTTCATGCAAATATTGTACTTCGAAAGAATAAAAATTTAGCTCCAGATAATTATTCAAAATATCTTGACTGTATTCTTCCTTGTAAATCTATCATAGAATATGAGCAACTTATTCCAGAAGATTTCGTTCTTTATTATTTAAAAAATGCAATTCAAGGGGAAATAGACAAGTTAGAACTCCGAACAATAATGCATTTAGATACAAATGATTTGATGAATAAAATAACAGAGTTAAGAGATACCAAGAAAAAAATGTATCGGGAACAACTAGAAAAAAAGATTTTTGAAAATTGTTCTTATTCCGTTATTTCCTATTTCAAAACGGCATCTCAAATCAAAAGATATTGCGATGGTCACAAAATCTCTATGCAAAGTCCTTTAGCCTTATTTATGGCTCTGTATTTTTATCACGGAACAGAACAAGAAGTGATTTTAAATATTTTAACAAATAAAGGAATAGGGTATGCTGAAATGATAAAATCATTTGGAAAAGAATATATCTATTATGAAGACTATTCTTATGATATTTATCAAATTGAACATGATTTTAGTTCTTATTTAGAAAATAAGGAAAATTTGTCTATTCCTAAAATTGTGGAGAAATTGGCTAATCTTACTTTTAAAGGATGTGCAGATATCATTTACTTTTTAAAAAAACATGGATTGGAAATAGAAGATTTTAAAAATTTTACGGAAATGTATGAAGAAGAAAAAATAATATCTCAAGAAAATTGTTGGCAGGAAATCTCTTTTTCCTTACAAAATGATGTGAAAGAACTTTTAGAAAATGCGACAAAAATTTATCTTTATTTAGCAGATAAAATAGAGAAAGAACAAACAAAGTATTTAAAATCGAAAGATGATGCAGATACTTTAGCTTTGTTTTTAGCAAGTTTTTCTTATCCAACGGCATTAAATCAGTTTTTTGAAAGTCACGGAGTAACTTGCGATGATATTTGTAATCTATTAAATATTCCAGTCGAAAAAGATAAGATGATGGAAACTTCATTGAAAGAAAAGACTTTAGTACGTCGTTTTTTAAGATTTTTAATCAGGGGAGAAAATAAGGGAAAAGATATCGATAAAATCACTGTATTTGATGTTGTTCAAAATTTGGTGAATCGTAAGTTTAATAAAAGTTTTGTGATGGAATCTTTATTCTATGAACTTGGTGATGGAACTCGTCCTTTTGAAGAAAAATATGTGGAATATGTTAGAAATATAAAATTACAAGAAGAACAAGAACTTCGAAATAAATTATTTTCTAATATGGATTCAGAGATGGTTACTTTTTGGGAAGACGTAAGTCGTTGTTATGATTATTTTATGAAAGACAATCGCCTTAACAAACACGGAAGAAAATTTTATTCTATCATTTATGCTGGAATCAATGTTTCCTCTTTAAAAGATTTTTGGGAGTGGAGTGCAAATGGTTTACTATGTAATTCTGAAGCTTTGGCTAAGGTATTAAAAGATGAGAATATGGTGGTATCAGTATGCCAAAACGATGTTGATTTAAATCTTTTGGAAAGTGATTTTGGAGAATATTTTAAACAAAAATTAGGACTTATTGATATTTTAGATCAAGCTGTTACGGAAGAAATGAAATTGAGTCCTTATGGTATTACTATATTTGAGCCAAGGTTCAATCTAATAAAATCTTTTCG
>CANPWX010000014.1 GCA_947585065.1 uncultured Bacilli bacterium
TTAATAAATTGATCTCCTCATCTGTATCCTCCATAAAATGATTTAAAGTAACAACATAAGGAATATTCATTAAATTCAAAAGATCTAAATGAGCCCGTACATTATCAAATCCTAATTCTAATTGTTCTAAAGGACTTAAATCTTCATTACCAGCATGATGTTTAATCGCCTTAATTGTCACCACAAAAACAATACCAGACACTGAAAAATGATTTTCTCGCGATAAAATATCAATAAATTTAAATCCACCCAAATCAAAGCCAAACCCTGCCTCAGTAATTACAATAGGTGCTAAATCAGTCGCTAATTTTAAAGAAGACACTGAATTACAACCTGGAGCAATATTAGCAAAAGGACCCCCATGAACAAACACCGGATTTTTCTCTAAAGTTTGTACTAAATTGGGTTGAATCGCATCTTTTAATAAAGCAAGCAAAGAACCAGTAATACCAAGACTTTCTAAATAAACATATTCATTATCCAAATTTTTACCAATAATAATTCGATTCAATCGCTCTCTTAAATCTTCTAAATCGGAAGCCATACAAAGAGTGCTCATAACTTCACAAGCAGCAGTTATAGTAAATTTATCATTTCTTTCCACACCATTCGTCCCGCCACCTACTCCAACAGAAATATTTCTTAAAGCACGATCATTCATATCCATTGTTCGAGTAAAATAAATTTTATGAACATCTATGTGTAATGGATTACCAAAATAAATAGAATTATCAATCATCGAACAGATTAAATTATTCGCGGCAGTAATCGCATGAAAATCACCAGTCAAATGAAGATTAATATCCTCCATAGGAACAACTTGAGCATATCCTCCTCCCGTCGCTCCACCTTTAATACCAAAAACAGGGCCCAAAGATGGCTCACGTAAGGTAAGCATAGAAGGTACTCCTTTTTTTCTTAAAGCATCATGTAATCCAATGGCAACAGTAGTTTTTCCCTCTCCATAAGGAGTAGGATTCATACTTGTAACTAAAATAATTTTACTATTCGCATTCCAACTCCCTTTTCGATTCACTTTTGCTTTAAATTTTCCATATAATTCTAAATCATCTTCATTTAAACCAATCTTACTAGCAATTACCCGAATATCTTCTGGAGTATTTTTTTGAGCAATTTCATAATCTTTTAACATATCAATCATTCCTTTCTAAAGGTATATTTATTATATAATAGATAATGAAAATATTGAAGTAAAAACTTTGTTAAAAAAAAGATAGACCTTTTAAGATCTATCCATTTGTTATTACAATATTTACTTTGCTTGCAACAACATAAGTCACTCTTGGATCAGTAGATTCAATTTTAACATCCACATCATAAGTACCAGGAGTATAATTTGCTAAATCAATATAAGCAGATATATTTTCTTCTGTAATTGCATCAATCACTGATTGAACGCCTTTGACTTGAACAGCAATTGGATTATCATCAGTACGATTAACAATCAAACCACTACCAACATTAGCCGAACTAATATTAGAAATATTTAATGTTTTTTGTTTTTCATCACCAAAGGTAACTACAACTTTCACATCAGAAGCACTCATTGAACGTACTCCAGAAGGTTTACGAATACTTACTTGTTGAGTAATCGCACCACTAGAACCTTTTCCATTAATATCAATCGTTGCAACAACACTCGTAATTTTATCTATTTCTTCTTTTTCTCCATAAATATCAACTGTATAATTAGTCTTTCCTTCAATCGTAATCGTAGAAATAGATTTACCAGCTACAAGTTCACCAGTAGTTGCGACTACAATAGGAACAGTAGCTTTATAAGTACTAAAGGAAATGCTTGCACTGACAGTAGTTGGAACAATTTCCACATTATCTAGTACTTCACCATTCGAATCATAAGCAACCAAAGGAATATTATCAATATCATAAGTGATAGCTTCAGTAAACTTGTTATTACTTAAATCAATTAATGCTTTGACAGTAGCAATTTTATCTAAAGCATCTCGTGATCCTTTAACAATAACACTCGTTTGATCAAGTGAAACATTAGACACTGAAAATTTTTCATTTAACTTATTTTCATTCAATAATTCATAAGAAATACTATGTTCTTCACTTTCTTTTTTCTTAATAACAACACTGACATAAGCTGGATCCAATTTATAATTAATATTATTAATAGCTTGATTATAAGTTAATTTAACTCGTCTAGGAGTATCGCTCGGTTCATAATCAGATAAATCTAAAATAACATCATGTTCTCCTAACTGTTTCGCTAAATACAAAGCACTTTTTCTTCCAGTAAGAATAATATCAACACTATCAACTAAACCTTCCACAACATAGCTTTCTTTATTATAGATAATGTTGACAGGTTCATTTGCTAATATCTCAGATTCAGTAGCAACCAAAGTAATCACTTGAGAATCAACTAATAGAAAAACAACAACTGCAAGTGCTAAAGAAATATAAACTAAAACTAAAGGCCGATTTAAAAATTTTTCTACATGAATAGGATTATTTTTTAGTTTTTCATATAAGAAATAAATAGCCCTACTTAACGGGGTAATAAACTTTGTATCTATTACTCCATATATTTTTTTCAAAAATAGGATAAACTTATTCATCGACTTCCTCGCTTTCTTCTTGAGTATCCGAATCATAGAACACTTCTGTTTTAGGTTTCAATTCATCCATAAGCATCATTCGAAAATCATCCAAAGATAAATTATAATGAAGTTCTCCATCACAAGCGATACTAATACGGCCAGTCTCCTCAGAAACAACTAAAGCAAGAGCATCACTTTCCTCAGCAATCCCTAAAGCAGCTCGATGTCGTGTTCCAAGTCTTTTACTTAAACTAGGATTCATACTTGTCCGAAAAACAGCAGAAGCACAACTAATACGATCTCCTTCAATAATCACACCACCATCATGAAGAGGATTATTTGGAAAGAAAATACTACTTAATAGTTCACTAGAAATATCAGCATAAATCTTAGTCGCACGCCCAATATATTCTTGTAATGAGACATCACGCTCAAGAACCATTAAAGCTCCAATACGATTTCTTTTCAAATATTCTACAGACTTCATAATCTCACTCACCATTTTTTCTCTTTCATCACCAGTAAGAACTTTATGACGTCCTAGAAGCTGAGTTCTTCCAATACTTTCTAACATATTACGAATTTCTGGTTGGAAAATAACAATAATAGCAAGAGGCCCCCACTCTACAACATATTCTAAAAGTAATCCAACCGTATATAAATTTAATATTTGACTTAAAATTTCAATTAATATAACTAATAAAACCCCTTTAACAATTAAAACCATTTTCACATTATTTCGAATATTTTTCAAAATAAAATAAAATAAAGACCAAACAATACAAATATCTAAAACCTTTGTAAATAAAGACCAAATGGTTGCCAATGACATAAAATCACATCCTTCAATTCTTTGCTTTTCCATTATAGCAAATTTTTCTAAAATAATCTATATGAAATCCAATCTTTTTTTAGGACTCTAAAAAGATTTATTTTTTTTCTTACGTTTTTTATCATCTGCTAATAAATCAAACATTTCTTCCTCATTTACTTGTTCTTTAATCTCTTTTAATTCTTTCTGAGATAGCTCTCTTGTCTTTTCATAATCTTCAATGATCTTAGCAGCATTATTTACTTGTTCTAAAGCATCTTCTTTTGTTTTCTTATTTGTTTTCTTTTGTTCTTTTTCTTTTGGTTCTTTTTTCGTCTCTACCGGAACTTCTTCTTTCACTTCTTGCTTTAAATCTTTTTGTTTTTTCTTTTCTTCTTTTCTTTCTTTTTTTAATTGTTTTTTTGATTTCTTTTCTTCCGTTACTACTTCCTCTTTTTTCTCTTCCATTTTTACATTTTTATTCTTATTCTTTGGCTTTCTACATAATAAGAGAATAATCACAAGGAAAAAGAAAAGTAACGTTCCTGCAAAAGCTAAAACAACAATTTGATATTTTTCAATCTGTTCTTCATAATGTTTTGTAATCGCATCATTATAATAACTATACGTTTCATTTGATAAATCATAAAGATAGTAATCACTAAAACCTGTTGTTATATTAAGAGCATACACTAAAACAATATTAGGATCAATACTAGAGACTAAGCATTCTTCACTATTCCCATTAATAGTAATATTTTTTTTAGTAAAACCTTCCACTTCATCAGGAATTTCTTTTAGATAAAGTAATAATTCATTACTTTTATTTTCTTGATAAAGAGTATAAATTTCATTTTCAGAATCATAAATTGCTAAATGACTCACCCCTTTAGAATCTTTTAACCCTACTAAAGTATAAGTAGAAACTTCAGAAAAAAAAGCAGGAATATCAAAATTATTAATTTGAATCACTGTAGGTAAATAGGTAGTAGGAGCTTCCAAAGTTCGAGCATTTTTCATAACAGTATAATGATTATTACCAATAGTAACAGGAATAGGACTTTCATCTTCCACATTTACTTTGACAGTATAAATTCTTTCTGAACCAGTTTCACTTACAACTTTTATTTCAAAAGAATTAAGCCCTTCAACTACATCCACTTCACCAAGATTTTCCATTGTTGCATAACTGGATTCTTTTTCAGCTTCAATCACTACTTTATTAACAGTATTAGGTACTGTTACTGTATATTCAAGTATTTCTTTATCAAAAGAAGGAGAAAGAGTATAACCAGTAACTCCTAAAGATTTTAAATAATTATTCGTATCTTTTTCTCTTGGAGCCTGAACAACAACAGCTTTACTTCCACTAATAGAAACTGTAGAACCATCAGCACTGGTAGCATTTCCAGTAACAGTAAATCCAATTTGCCCAACACTCGTTGCTCGACAAGTTACAGTGAAATACTTTGTTGCATTTTGAGCATTATCTGTTGCATCAGCATAAGAAGCACTACATCCACTCGTCGCCCCATGGCCTTCTAAAGACACTTGCCAAGAAGCTACATTATTAATTCGTAAAGTCGCCGTTACAGTAGAACCACTCGTAATATAAGTAGAACTAGAAGAAAAACTATAAGTAGGAGCAGCATGCACAACGAAAGGGAATCCTAATAATCCTAAAAATAATCCAAATATTTTTTTATTTTTCATAAATTCTCCTCCTTTAAGCTTGATTAATTCCTTTTTGGCCAAGTAAATATTGTCGTAATCTTAATAAATCAGCAGAATTTACTTGATCTGTATTAGCTAATTTAGCAGATTCAAAATATGCACCTTCCAATTTGAGTTGGCCAAGTAAATATTGTCTCATTTTCAAAAGGTCAGCAGAATTAATAATCCCATCTCCACTAATATCACCGTAAATAATAAAAGTATAATTTTCTCCAGTCGAGAACGAAACGGTACAACCAGTAGTAATGATTTCACTATCTCCCAAAGGAGAACCATTAGCCTTTTTAAAAGTAAGTTCTTGCCCAACCGTTTTATTTTTCAAACTTTGAACGGTAGTTTGAACTTGAAGATTTGTTAAAAAAGTAGATTTTAAATGAAGATCCATATTATTTAAATGAGTTGCAACTGGAGTAACTTCTGGTACACTAGGAGTAGTTTTTTCGGGTTCACTAGAAGGTTCACTTGGTTTTTCCTCTTTGGGTGTACTTGGACTATCTACTGTTTGAGACGGAGACTCTACATTTTTATCAGGAGTAAAAGTTCCTCCTCCAATATTTCCAACATAGATGCCATCACTATTTTTAGAAGCTCCACCTGCTGCATAAACAAGCCCAGCAAGAGCCGGATTTGCTTCACTAGAATAAGCTCCAATATTATAAAAATTATAAAATCCTTCATAAGTTTGTCCTTTATAAGTAAAACGTTCTCCACTTGTCACTGTGCCTAACTTTGTACCAACTTCTTGTCTCGATAAAGAAGCTAAATAAACAGGACTCACATTATAAGTTTTACCAGCCTCCATAAAAATACTAGAATAAGAAATTTTATCAATAGGATCCACACCATTCATAAAAGTATTTGATAAAATACTTTTTACCACCTCTTCTGTCTGAATTTCTTTATAACTTAAATCTTCAAACATAAAAATACTAGTATCTTCTAAAAAATTTCTAGGATCTAAATAATACGACACCGTTTCAATATTAGCAATATACCAATTTCCTTCTGTATTAATACGCGCTTCATCAATACATTCAGAACAACTAGACAATTGAATCGATCCAATACTTTTTTGAATCAAAGCCGTTGATTGAAAATCCAAACCAGTTTTTAATGCTTCAAAAGTCCAATTAGGATAACTTTCATGCAAGACTCTTAACCATTTACGATAGCTTTCAGGAAAACCTTGTTCTTCTAATTTTTTTTCAAATTCCTGATCTTTAACTTCAGAAGTTCCTCCTGTTTTCACTCCTTTTGCAGAATGTTTTGTATTTTCAGGCATATTTTCAAAAACTGGAATAGTAAAATGAAAAGGAAGTTTTAATAAATCATTCGCTTTATAACTATTATAAGTAGTTTTGGCTTCACTAAACGGAGCTTCTAAATTAGCCATATATTGATGATTATTCACTTTATAAGAAGAATTAGGATTGACATTAAATTTTTTTAAATAACTAGTAAATTGTCCTGCTGAAATATATCCTGAAGAAATAAACTCAGCACCTCCCATAATTGCTTTTTTAGGGCTAGTCCAAGGTCTACTATAAGACATTTCCATTGTTTCTTTTAATTCAATATATTGTCCACAAATAAAACCAGATTTACCAGAATACTCCACTTTATACCAACCAAAAGAGCATCCCTCTCCACTGACTTTATTCGTATCCGTTACAATAACATATTCTCCTTTCGATAAATAATCTAATACTTCACCACTAGTAGATGCAAGACTTCTTAAACGAACTTCATTCCCTGTAATTTTCCCATACATACTAGCATCAGTATAAGGAATAAAAGAAAAAATAGATAGAAATAGGAAGCAGAATACAATTAGAATAAATGAAAATTTTTTTACTGTTTGCATATCCCTTCCTCCTTTTATTCGACACTATTATACCATTTTTTTAATAGATAGAAAAGCTTGTCCCCTATTTTGAATGTAAATAAACTATCAAATATTGAGATTTTAAAACATTTATTATATAATAGATAAGAAATGAAGAAAGGGTGTTGTATGAAAACATTTTATAGAAAGTGGAGAAAATCTTTATATAGTATGAAAATCCCATTTTACCTTACAATTCTTTTTTATTTTGGAAGTTATTCATTCTTAGTGTATAATTTACTTCATTTAGTAGGAATTGAGACATTAATAAGATATATTATAATTGGATTATTTGGAATTTTTGGAATCATTTATTTAATAGTAGGATGTATTAAAATAATAGCAAAGAAAAGAGGATTGTTTACATTTTTAACAATATTAGCATTAATTTTCAGTGGAATTTTTGGATTTGCTTCTTATGCAATTAACAAAATAATAAATAAAATAGATTCTTTTACTACAAGTGATACAAGTACTTATACAACTGTGCTATTAACTTTAAAAGATACAGAATTTACAAATAATAGTACGATTGGTATGGTAACAGATGAAGAAGATCGAACTGGTTACATACTACCGCTAGAATGGATTCAAAAAGAAAAAATACCAAATGAAATTGAATATCGATCTACTTCACTCGAATTATTAGAAGCATTATATAATAAAGAGGTAGATGCCATTTTCATCACAAAAGATTATAATATTTTATATTCAGGAGAAGAAAAATATACAAATATTATAGAAGAAACGAAAATAGTAAAAGAATATTCAAAAACAATGAAAACAGAAGAAAGTGAACTTCTAGCTACGACTAAAAGTTTAACAGAACCATTTACAGTCCTAGTGTTAGGAGTTGATTCAGAATCGCAAAATGGATTAGATGCAAATGCAGCTTTTAATGGAGATACACTGATGCTCATCACTTTTAATCCAAAAACATTAATTGCAACTATGCTAAGTTTACCAAGAGATTTATATGTACCAATTATCAGTGCAAGCGGTTCTAATAGAGGATATGCGAAAATTAATTCCTCAGCATCAGGAGGAACAGCAAGTACAATCAATACAATTGAAAACATCACAGGTATTGAAATAGATTATTTTGTCAAAGTAAACTTTCGAGGAGTTGTAGATTTAGTAGATGCTTTAGGAGGAATAGACGTAGACGTAGAAGCACCAGACTATAATTACTATATTCAAAGTTGGGGAGAAAATAGACTTTGTGAACAAGACTCCCGAAGAGATTTCACAAACATGATATGTATGGATACAGGTTTTCAACATTTAAATGGAGAACAAGCCCTTGCCTATGCTCGAAATCGTCACGGATATTTAGAAAGTGACATTGCAAGAAACAGACATCAACAACAGATTATTGAAGCAGTAGCAAAAAAATTAGTAAAAAACGCGAGTCTTGGAGAATTTGAAAAACTATTAGATACAATAGGAAATAACATTGCAACAAACATGAAAACATCTCAAATTTTATCTTTCTATCAATCTATTAAAGGAATGTTAATGAATGCTTTAAGTGGTGAAGATTTTATAAAAATACAAAAAATGGCATTACAAGTACATGATTTAAATATTCCTGGTTATTCTTCTTTAGGATATTATGATGGAAGTATGCAAAAAATCAGCGAGGCCATGAAAGAAAACTTAGGACTAATTGAAATAAAACCTACAAAAACATTTAGTTATGATTATTCTGAAGATTATGAGCAATCATCTTCTGTAATAGGAAAAGGAATTTATACAGGAAGAACATTATATACTTTACCAAACTTTCGTGGGAAATCAGTTAGTGAAGCCGAAAATTTTGCAAACACTTATCATTTGAATCTATCGATAGAATATCAAAGTGATCCAAATGAAATTCCAGGTATTATTTTAGGACAAAGTGTACCGGAAGGAACAGTCACAATTAAAATAAGTGAATTTACCATATATGTTAATAATGTAGAAACATCAAAAGAAGATCCAGAAGAAAACAACGAAGAAGAGGAAAAAGAAGAAAACAACACAGACACGAATGAAGAAAACAATGAAAATACAGAAAATGATATGCCTCAAATTCCAGGAAATCCTTCTACTCCAGAAGAAGATAATGATAATAACTTAGAAAATAATGAACAAATTGAAAACTCAGAAGAATAAACTCTGAGTTTTATTTTGATAATACATCAAATCCTACAGTATTAGTACTACTTGTAGCATTAGAATGATCTTGAATAATATTATTATTGGCTTGTTCTACATAACTATCCACTTGAGAAGCAAAAGAATTACTATTTTTAACAGCATCACTAACAGCTTCACTCATCGATTTATTTTGAGCCATAGAAGCAAGTTCAGAAATATCAATTTCTTCTTCCTTAGGTTTATTAATTAATGATACACCTTTTTTTTGTTCCGATTGATCTACAAAATAACCAATTAAAGCAAATACAAGAACAAGTGACAAGATCAAAAACCAAAAATAATTAGCAACTAAAAAATCCGTAAATGCTTCCATAATACCACTTCCTATTTGTTAATAGGATTATACCATAAAAAAAGAAGGAAGTTAAGAAAAAAATTTTTTCTGTTCCCTCTCTAAATCTTTTTTCTTAATACTTTCTCTTTTATCATACATTTTTTTACCTTTAGCAACCCCAATTAAGACTTTTGCCCGATTATTCTTAAAATAAATTTTCAAAGGTACAATACTAATACCTTCTTGTTCTTTTTCTTCTTTCAATCTTCTAATCTCAGCTTTATGAAGCAAAAGTTTTCTCGTTCTTCTTTCATCGTGATTAAAAATATTTCCTTCTTCATATTTAGCAATAAAAACATTTAAAAGAAAAGCTTCATTATTTTTTATGGTAACATAACTATCTTTTAAATCAACAGAGCCTTTGCGAATACTTTTGATCTCGGTACCACATAAAGATATGCCAGCTTCAATCTCTTTTAATATCGTATAATCAAAATAAGCCTTTTTATTCTTGATTTCCATCTTCATCCCCCACTAATTCAAAATCTATCATACTAGCTTCTTTACTAGCTCGAATACATCGAACTTTTACTCGATCTCCAACACGATACACACGATTTGTATTTTTACCTATCATTGCAAGTAATTCAGGAACATAATTATAATAATCACCTTTAAGAGTACCAACAGGAACTAGACCTTCTACTAAATTAGATAGTTCAACAAAGAAACCAAAAGTAGTAACCGTATTAATCATTCCATCATAAACTTCCCCTATATGATTTTCCATATACTCAGCCATTTTCATGTCATTTACATCACGTTCAGCATTCTGAGCCGCGACTTCTCTTTCGCTTGAATGCTCAGCAATTAAAACTAAACTATTATTTAAAATATCGATCGTTGTCATTGAAAAATCTTTTTCTACCAAATATTTTTTTAATAATCGATGTACTGTTAAATCTGGAAATCTTCGAATAGGACTTGTAAAATGAGTATAGGATTTACTTGCTAAACTAAAATGTCCAATATTTTCTTTCGAATATTCCGCTTTTCTCATGCTCCTTAATAACATAGAGGATAAAATTGGAAATTCTTTTTTATCATGAAGTTCTTCTAATATACTTTGCATAGTTTTAGGCTTCATATCAATCACTCTAGTTTTTAGTGTATAGCCCATAATTTTTAAAAGATTAGTAAAATCATCTATTTTTTCACTATTAGGTTCACCATGAACACGATAAATAAAAGGCAAATCCATATTATAAATGTGCGTAGCTACTGTTTCATTAGCAGCTATCATAAAATCCTCAATTAGTTTTTCTCCATCTTCTCTTATAACTCGAACAACATCCACAGCTCTCCCATTTTCATCTTGAATAATTTCTGGTTCATCCAAATCAAAATCCATGTACCCTCGTTCAATTTTTTCTTTTCTCAATATATGAGCAAGCTCATTCATTTCTAATAAAACATCTTTAAACTCTTCATAACCAGGTTCAATGATATTACGCATTAAAAGATTATTAACAGCCGTATAATTCATTTTCTTACGACTTTTAATATAAGATTCGAAAATATCATAATGAATAATTTTTCCTTTCGTATTAATAGTCATAACGCAAGACATAGTAAGTCTTACTTCCCCTTCATTTAAAGAACAAATACCATTTGATAATTGATGAGGAAGCATAGGAATAACAGTATTTGCTAAATAATTAGAAGTACCTCTTTCATACGCAGCATCTCCAAGTGGAGTATTTTCTTTCACATAATGGGAAACATCTGCAATATGAACACCTAATATGTAATTACCATTTTCTTTAGTTAAACTAATTGCATCATCAATATCTTTAGTATGCTCGCCATCAATAGTAAAAATATTCCAATCAGTTAAATCTCTTCGATTTTTTAAATCATCCGCATTCACTTCCGTTGGTATAGTTTTTAATTCTTCTTCCACTTCTTCACCAAAATCAGGATCAATGTTATATTTATACGCAATACTTAAAATATCAGTTCCAGGATCATCCTTATGTCCAATAATTTTAATAATCTCACCATGATACTTTTTTGGCCCATATTCTTGTTTTAATTTTACTAACACTTTATGGCCAGCCACACAATTTTTTAAAGACTCTCTATCTAACTTAATTTCTAAACTTAACTTTTCATCATCAGGATGAAATAAAAGTCCTTTTTTTCCTTCAATCAATTCTCCAACAATAGTTTCAATTTCTCTTTTAATAATTCTTACAATTCTACCTTCTGGTTTTAAACCTTTTTTAATGACTTCCGCTAAAACAATATCATCATCAATAGCTCCATTTGTATCTTCCTCAGCAATATAAAGATCATCCTCTTTAGGGAGCACAACAAAACCAAAGCCCTTTTTATTACCAGCAAATTTTCCAATTTTTAAATTAACACAATTTTTCAAAAGAATATATCGATCTTTCTTTGTTTTATATACAACATACTCTTGAACCAATTCTTCTAAAACATCAGTAAGTTCTCTTAATTCTTGAGCAGACTGATAACCCATTAAATCATTAATTTGAATTAAATCTTTAGCCTCATGAATAGTCTCTAGCTTTTGTAACAATTCTTCCTTCATGTGAAATCTCACCTCATAATTTTATTATACATGGGATTCACTAAAAATTACAAATAAAAAAGTAAATTTTGTCAATCAACAGTAAAGAAAAAAAGTTAATGTAATAACTTAATTTGTTAAAACAATACGAAAACTGTAATTACCCAAGGCTTGTCCATTAGCAACAGCGAATGCAAAGGTACCCGCGTCCGTGCCGCCGGCTGAAAAACTACCACCTCGCACGAACCCCCTGAAGTTCCCTCGAGAGAGGGAACGCTTTTTGTTTTATAAGGGTTTCTGAGGTTTTTAATTTTTTCTAGA
>CANPWX010000015.1 GCA_947585065.1 uncultured Bacilli bacterium
ATGCTGAAGTAGGAAATAAAATTAAAGTAAGATTATCAAATAATGTTGAAATAGATGCAGAAATAGTGCATTTAGCTAAACAGAATGATAACGAAACATTAATTGTTTTTAAATTTAAAAATCATCCTACTTTCATAGAATGATTTTCTTTCTAACAGCAAAACTTTTATAAATTATTATCTAAAATAAAGAAGATAAAAGAAAAAAACAAAATAAATAATTAATACGATCGTTCCATTCATTTTTTCCTGTCTATTATCATTATTACCAATCCCAAATGCCATAGCCGTTAGTAATCCACCTACAAGCCCTCCAATATGAGCAGCAAAATCAATACCAGGAACAATAAATCCTAACAGTAAATTAAACAAAACAACCGGTAAAATCTGTGAACGCATCACACTTCCCAAATAGACACGATAATAATAACCAAAGTAAAGCATTGCTCCAAGAAGTCCGAAAATTGCTCCACTTGCACCAACACTTACAGTATTGGAAGATAATACAGCACTCATAAGGTTACCAGCTATCATACTAGAAAAATAGATTCCTAAAAATTTCCATTTTCCTATAAAAGTTTCCAACTGAGTGCCAATTAAATACAAGGCATACATATTAAAGCAAATGAATGATACTACCATGTAAAAAACCAGATGTCACAAGCCTCCAAAATTCTCCTGCTTTTACCAAAGGAGTATACAAAGCTCCCCACGAAACTAAGAATGAAGCAGAAAAATTCATGCCAACCATGGCAGTTAAAACTAAAAATACTACTACATTGATCATAAGCAAAACAGGAGTAATCACGATTTTTTTTGGTTTAAAAATACTCTCATAAACCCTATTTTCTTTTTCTGTTTTTTGATTAATATTATTAGTAACATTAAAAATAAGTTCCAATCCCTTCTCATTAAGTAAAAGATTGTCTTGTATAGTAGGAAAAGTATTTAAAAGAACTTCACTTTTAATATCTTTTAAATCATTGATAAAAATACTAGTAATATTTTTTTCTTCTTCTAATTTCACATCTTCATTAACATCTAATAAAAGATTTAAAGCATTCATTGAAAAACTGAAAGTTTTCTTTTTCACTTGTCTCATTACATTTTTAAGTTTTAGAATATCATATTCATACTGTTCTTCATTATGAATATAATTACAATTAATTCGAATAATTTTATAAGGGCCTTCTGGATTTTGCAACCAGATTTCATCTCTTACCCCGTTTACTATCATGGGGCTATAATTTTCTTTCGTAACAAAAAAATTAACAAGTCGCATAAGTAATTCATCTTTTTTATCCATAGAAAGTTGCATATTATCCCTCCAACATATTATTTTACCTAAAATCATATAATTAGTAAAGAGGTGGTGGACCGTTGTTTTACACATTTTTTTCCTTACTAATTTCTAGTATCATTCTAGCATTTCCCCTAACATTAACTCTTATCCATGAAAAAGAAAGAAGTCATTTATTATTTTTAACATTTTGTAATGCGTTATTCTTTTTAAGCACAATTTATTTTTATTATCGAATCAAAGATTATTATCTAGCAATCATTTCTTCTTTTTTTCTTTTTGGATATGCCTTCTTTCTAATGATCGAACTAAAAAGAAAAATCAAATATTGGTACTTTTCTCTACCCTATCTAGCTTTCACCGGAATTTTTTTTATGAATCAACTCTTCCTCATCTTCTTCTAAAGTATATAAATAGTCCTGAAATTCCTTTGGTAAATCCACTTTAAAATGTAGATTTTCCTTAGTAATAGGCTCTTGAAAAGTAATTTCACTAGAATGTAAAAATTGTCCAAAAGAAGGAATTTCTTCTTTACCATATAAAGGATCATTAAATAAAGGATATCCAATCGAAGCCAAATGAACCCGAATTTGATGAGTTCGCCCAGTCTCCAAAACACACTCCACAAGTGTATAATGTAAATAATATTTTAAAACATGAACATGTGTAACAGCATGTTTACTATTCTTATCCGTTACAGCCATTTTTAAACGATTTTTAGGATCACGTCCAATCGGTGCATCAATCACAATATTTTTATGAGGTAACCGTCCTTTAACCAACGCAATATACTTTCTTTCGATTCTTTTATATTTAAAATCATCTGCTAAAATCTCATGAGATAAATTATTTTTAGCAATTAAAATTAATCCTGAAGTATCTTTATCAATACGATGTACAATACCAGGACGTTCTTCCCCATTACGATTACTATAATGATCAGTATACCCTAATATTGCATTAGCAAGTGTACCGTGACGATTTCCATTTCCAGGATGAACAACCATTCCACTTGGTTTATTAATAAGGAGTACATTTTCATCTTCAAAAACAATATCTAGTGGAATAATCTCTTTCTCCATTTTTGAAGAATTTTGAAAATCTTGAATGAAAATAACATCACCTGTTTTAACAATAGTATGACAAGTAGTTGGATTCCCATCCAATAAAATAGAACCATTTTGAATCATTTTTTGAATCAAACTTCGAGAATATTCAGTATGAATACTTAAATATTTATCGAGTCTCATGTTTTCTTCTTGTTCGACAATGAGTTTCATCTTTATCACCTCCATATGTAATGAGAAAAAGGAAAATTGCTCCCATCACAATAAAAATATCTGCAAAATTAAATACCGGAAAAAAATAATTACCAAATTGAAAACTAAAAAAATCTCTCACATATCCAAAAAAAAGTCGATCAATTAAATTACCTAAAATACCTGCATAAAGGAAAGAATAAGAAAGCATTGTCCATTTTCCAATCAAAAATCTTCTTCGCATAAAAGTTAAAAAAAACAAAAAAGCAAAACTCAACAAAACAAAAAACCATCTTCCTCCATCTAAAATACTCCAAGCAGCCCCAGTATTTTTCATAAAAACAATTTCCAAGAAATGAGGAATAAGACAAAAATAAGATACATATTTTTCCACTAAAAACTTAGAAAACTGATCAACACAAACCAAAAAAACAATAAGTAGAATTTCCTTCTTTTTCATACATATCTCCTTAATATTCTAAAAAGATTAACATTTCATAAATTTCTTTTAAAATTTGTAATACTTGTTCATCTTCCAAAACTTCTTTACTTTTAGAAGACTCTAAAAACTTGGTCACCCGACTATCCAAATATTCTAACTCTTTTTGAATAGCATAACGATACGTTTTTATTTCTTCCAAAAAGTTTTTTTCAATTTTCTCTCGTTCTTCCTCTAAATGAGAATTTACTTGTTGTTCTTGATAAAAAAGTTTTCCATTATTGGAAGATAAATAGAGGTTTACTTTTTCCATACTTTCAAAATCTACTGTATTTTCCAAAAATGAATTGACACGTTCAAAATTAGCAAGAACTTCATAATTTAAAGAAATTTTAACAGCATATAATACGGAATTAGGAGAAAGATCGGTACACACTTCCGCGAAAGATGGAATACCAGCAAAAACCAAAATCTCTCTAAAATTCTCTGGATGAGAAAGAAGCTCATCAACGTTATTTTCACTTGAAATATAATAAATTTTTTCTTGATATGCCTTTTTTAAAACTTCCCTAGAAAGCAAAAATGAATCTTGAAATACTCGATCACCAAATAAATATGCTAGGGAATAACTTGATAAGTTGATTTTTAATTTCATGAAAACCCCTATCCTTTAAAACAAGTATATAACATTTTTTCCAAAAATTACAAGTAAAAATCGAAAAAAAGACGATTTTACGTCTTAAAAAGAATCAATATTTAGTTCAATAGTTCCAAGTTCATGAGTATAAGAATAAAGATTAACAATTGTCCGAATTGCTTTGGCATTTCTTCCATCACGTCCAATGACAGAACCCATTGAGTTTTCAGGAACCAAAACTTCAATAACAGTTTTATCTTCTCCACTATAGCTACTTACCTTTACTAAATCAGAATCTTTACAGATACTTTTCACTAAATATTCAGTAAACATCGCAATATCCATAAACTATTTCCCTACTTTTTTCGATTCAACAAATTTTTTAAGAATACCTTGTTTACTCAAAATACTACGAACAGTATCAGTAGGAAGTGCTCCTTTGCCTAACCAATACATAGCTCTTTCTTCATCTACAGTAACAATATCGTTTCCTTTAATAGGATTATAAGTTCCAATAACTTCTAAAAATCTTCCATCTCTTGGACTTCTTGAATCAGCAGCTACAATACGATAAAAAGGTTTAGACTTAGAACCCATTCTTTTAAGTCTTAATTTAACAGCCATAAAATTTCCTCCTTCTTTTCAAAAACTATCATACCAAAGAAAAGAAAAGCTGTCAACAAAAAAAGATTGACAGTCATCAAAAACTGCCAAAAAAGAATAAATTTATTCTAAATAATTTTCATCAACGGAATCAATACTTTCTACTTCCACTTCATCCATTATTTCTTCATATTCATCAAAATCATCTTCTACAGGAACTTTAATTTTCGTATCTCCTACAATTTCAACCCCAAGTTCCTTTTCTACATCTAAAACGATATTTCCATTATCAACAGACACATTAGTAACACTAGGTTGTTTCAAACTTCTAACGATAATTTCAGAAGTATTAGAAAGTGTTGTTTGATCTTTTAAAGGAACATTTAATACTTCATGATAATTAAATTTTTTAGAATTAACTTTTGTTTTCGTATCATTATCATAAGAATACCAAACATTAACATCAAAAGACCCATGAATACCTACTTTTCCCAATTCATTGACTCCTGAAAAATTATGATTAATAACCCAACAACCTAAAACGGTATCCACTTTCTCATCAGGTGTAAAAGAAAAGTTCATATGATTTGTTTTTTTAGCTTTCCCAATAACGGCTTTTGTAACAATCTCTTTAAAACCTGCCATATCAATTCACCTCTACTCTAATTTATGCAAAAATCCTATATTTGTTTCCCAATCTATGTTAAAATAAGAAATAGGAGGTAAATTATGGATTGTTTATTTTGCAAAATTGCCCAAAAAGAAGTAGATAGCAAAATTTTATACGAAGATGATGAGATCATAGCTTTCTTAGATATTGATCAAGAAATAGCAGGACATACACTAATTATTCCCAAAAAACATTTTACAGACTATTTCGAATTAGATCAAACAACTTTTCAAAAAATGTTTCAAGTAGCCAAAAAACTACAACCAACAATAATGGAAAAATTAGACAAAAAAGCTTGTACAATTTCTTTAAATTATGGAGATGCCCAAATAATCAAACATGTTCATATGCACTTACTCCCTCATCATTTCCATGAAAAAAGTAATCTTACAATAGCAGAAGTTTACAACAAATTAAAAGATGAATAATTACTCATCTTTTTTCATTGGCCGAATAACCAACACAGCTTTTTCTTTCCAAGAAATTTTTTCAAGAATTTTTCTTAATAAATCCCCATGAACAGATTCAATATACTCTTTTTCATTATCAATAATTCGATTATATTTAACAATAGAATAAGAAATACCATTCGCTACAACTTCGACATCTTCATATCCTAAAACAAGATTAGCAATTGCTGATTTTTTCTTTCGTTCAATATCTTCTTCACAAATATCCAAATGATATAATTTATCCAAAGCTACCTTAAGAAATTCTTCAGGATATTTTGTACGAGACACAACTTCAACTAAAAGATAATCCCGTTCAGGCATAACCCAAGCACCTAAACTGACAACAAGTTTCTTTTGGATACATTCATCTTTAAATAAAGAAGTATTGCCAAAATTCGATTCTAATAATAAATGAAAAGCATGAAAAAGCAAAATATCATCCAAAAATTCAAAATTCTTCTTAGGAATTTTAAAAGCGATTTCCACCTCTGGTACCTCTACATTAGCTTGAATCTCATAATAAGGTCTAACCACTTTTTTAGGTTCTTTATAAGAATGCAACTTTGGAAGAATATAGGAAGAAAATTTTTTAGAATTTTGATGATCTTTAATAATTTGAATAACCTCTAAAGGATCTACCTTCCCAGTAATAATAACAAAACTATTTTTTGGATGATAAAAGGTACGATATAAAGTTTCTAAATCATTCAATTGAATATTCAAAATATCTTCTTGAGTCCCTAGCCCAATAATACGATTTGGATAATGAGAAAAAACACTATTACGAATTTCATAATAACGAAGTCGATCAATATTATCACTCTGCATACGAGCTTCTTCCAAAATAGCATTTCTTTCCAACTGGAAACTTTCTTCATCAAAAATAGAAAATTGAGTCCAATCTAATAATAAATGAATACACTCTTTTAAATTCTCAACACCCAGAAATTCATAAACAGTTTTATCAGAATAAGTAGCAGCATTACTATAAGCGCCTAAAGAATTATACATACTAAGAACAGAATTATCCGTTCCCCGTTTACAAAGATAATGTTCTAAATAATGAGAAGTACCCATAGGAACCTGATAATGATTTTTTCCAACTGAAAATTGAATATCTTCCGATCCACACTTCACGACATAACTGCCATAAATAGCACTTTGTCTTTCATTAACCCAAACATAAATACGAAGACCATTCTCACACATATCCGTATAAATAGTTTCATCCAGATCTTTTAATTCTATCTTATTCATTTTTTTCACTCTCTTTCAAGATTAACAAAAGTGCTTCATGCATTTTTTTAGCAATAGATTCCATATCTTTAATAGTTACCTTAGGAATTTCATCAACATACTCTTTAAAAAGAGGAGCACCTTCTATTTCATGAAAATAAACATTTTCAACAACTGCAAGAGCATCATCGACTCGAAGTTTTAAATCCATAAGTGCCTTTTCCTTTTGAGTCTCAAAAAATTCTTTATCAATCACACCAGTTTCCATTTCCTTTAAAGCAAGCCGAATATATTTTAAAGCCTTTTCGACATTAGGATAAGAAAGTCCAACCAATAGATAAGCATAAGAATTAGAACATTGAAAATGAGTAAACGTAGAATAACACAAAGAATTTTCTCCTCTTAAATATTTTGTGATTTTATCTGAAAATCCCGCCCTAGAAAAAATACGATGAAAAATAGGAAGAGCAAAATACCGTTCAAAATAACTAAAAGTTTTAAGTCCATAAAGAACTAACAACTGTGATTGCGAATAAGAAAATTGAATTTCTAATCGACGTGGTTTAGTAAATTTTTCTTCCACAACAAAAGGAATTTCCTGTGTCACTATGGAAGGTTTATAAAACTTTTTATGAATAAGACGAACAATTTCATCCATCGGAAGATTTCCAATAATTAAGAAATCACAATAACTATTTTCAAACATTTTATGATACTCTTGAATCAGATCTTCACTAGTAACTTTTTTTAATTCTTCTGGTTCCCCTATCACTCGAACTCCCGAAACAGATTTTGGAAATAGCAACTTTAATCCTTCTATAATTGCACATTTTGCTGGATTTTCTTTATAACTATCCATCTGAGCAAATAACTTTTCTTTTATTACATGAAAACTTGTTTCATCAAATTTTCCATTGTGAATATTCGGTTCCTGTATCGTATCTAATAAATATTCTACACATCGTTTCGTATAATCCTTTTCATTTACATATTTAGGATTTAAAAATTCTAAAGAAAATGTAGTAAAATGATTATATCCAACTTTACTTGTAGACCTTTCAAATTCAAAATTATAAAGTTCCTCAGATAAAATCAAATTTTCTCGTCGAGTAGGATATTTCTTAGAAGAAAAGCCTAACAAATACGCTAAAAAATTTCTTGTAGTAATATTAACTTTACGAATATCATCACGAAAATTCACTTCAATATAACACGTCCGAAAACGATCCGTTGGAATGGTAAATATTCGATAACCTTCATAATTATAAACTTTATAATTCATAATCCACCTCTTTATCTATTATGTCCTAAAAATTCTTTCTTACACTATTAGCAATATATAAAAAATAATCATCCGTCATTCCTGCAATAAAATCAAGAATCTTACGTGCAGAAGAAGTATTATTTAAATAACGTTCACTTTTATGATTCAAAAAATGAACAAAAATCTCCGAATGAACTTGCTTTGTTTCTAAATCATTTTGTAATTTTTGATATATCAAAGAAAAATCTTGTCGAATGATTTCTTTTTCTTCTTGAGACAAAGATTGATTATAAATATGCTCATAATTAAATTTCTTTAATTCTACTACTGCATGATAAACATTTTCACTTAATTGAATATAAGGTTTTCCTAAACTATTTTGAATAATATCCATAACAATAGTATTAACAATTTCTCGATTATGATTACCCAAAACAGATGTTATAGATTCTGGTATTTCTTCTTTTTTTAAAACACCTAACATACAAGCATCATCAATATCTTTACCAAGATAAGCAATAACATCACTAATCCGAACAACACATCCTTCTAAAGTCATCGGTACTAATTGCCGAACAAAATCCTTTTCCGTATAAGTTTTATGATACTCTTCTAAAAAATCATGAGGTGTTTTCTTCTTAGGATAATATTTTCCCAAAACAAATTCTCCATTATGGCACAAGATAGCATCAAGAACTTGAACAGTCAAATTTTTTCCCATTCCTTTTCCTTCAATTTCCATTAAAAGACGAACACTTTCCACATTATGATAAAAATAACCCTCTCCTACTTTTAAACTAATTTCATTTAAGACAGACTCTCCAAAATGTCCAAAAGGAACATGCCCTAAATCATGTCCTAAACTCGCAGCTTCAATTAAATCTTCGTTTAAACCTAAAGCTCTACCAATCGTTCGAGCAATTTTACTAACATATTGAACATGTACCATTCGCTTTGTAATAAGATCATTCTCTTTTTTAGAATACACTTGAGTTTTATCACTATATCGAATATATGCATATGTATAAATAATTCGATCAATATCTCGAAAGAAAGGACTACGCATATCTTCATCTTCTTCATGAAACCTCTTCGCATCCTCATCTTTACAAGCATAAGGACTCAAACCAATATTATGTCTTTTCATATTTTCTTCAAAAGTATTCAAAGATTACCACATCCTTCCCTTTACAACAGCATATCATAAACAATCATTTGACTCAAGAAAAAGGCCTCAAAAGATGTAAAGAATTGACAAAACAAGCCAAAAGAAAAAAGTTAAAATTTTGCCTTTAACTTTAAAGAATCAGTATCTTGTAAAATACAAGTCGGAATCTCTTGTAGTAATAACTCCGATCCAAGAACAATAACATCCTCCAAATATTTCAAATAATTTAAATATTTATGAAGATAAAAAGGAGGAACATCCATACATAATATTGCATTATGTCGATCAATAGTTCCAAAACCATTAGCTACAATTTTCTTCTCAACAAAATCAAGAAAATTAGCATAATGATTATCTTCGGTTAAAAGAAAGACTTGAGAAGACAAATGACACCAATCACATAATAAAATTTTTAAATTAGGTAAATAATTTTCCAAATCTTTCTGATGTAAAGAAAACAACTCTCTTCCATTTTTACTAGCTAAACTAAAGATAGCAAATAACACATCTCGAGTAATTTCTTCTTTTCCTTTTTCAAAATTTACAAACTGATAATTTTTTCGAACAACACCCATTTGAATTTGAATTTCTTCTAATGTAGGATACATACACTTCACTCTTTTCTAACACGTTTTTTATTATAGCAAACCAAAGCAAAATTGTACAGAAAAAAGAAAAGAAATGTTAAAGATCCCATTTCCAATTGACAACTTCTTCCATATCAACACCATATTCTGTAATATACGAAGCATGACGTTTTAACATCTCCTCACAATAATTTTTCAACTCTTCCCCATCAAACGCAGGTAAATATTTTAATGCAAGTAATACTAAATGATAACGATCCATTTTATTTTGAACACGCATATCAAAAGGTGTAGTAATTTCTCCCTCTTCGATATATCCGCGTACATGAATATTTTGATTCGTTCGTTTATAAGTAAGCTCATGAATAACATTAGGATATCCATGAAAAGCAAAAATAATAGGTTTCGATTTAGTAAAAATAGCATCATACTCTGCATCCGTTAAACCATGTGGATGAGAAGTAGAAGGTTCTAGTTTCATTAAATCAACAACATTAACTACCCTTACTTTCAAATTGACAAGCCATTTACGAAGAAGACTTGTAGCAGCCATAATTTCAAGAGTTGGTGTATCACCAGCACAAGCCATAATAATATCAGGATTATTATTTAAATCATTACTAGCAAAACCCCAAATTCCAAGACCTTGTTTACAATGACGAATAGCTTGTTTCATACTAAGCCACTGAGGCCTTGGATGTTTACTAGCAACAATAAGATTAATATAATTTTTAGTTTGCAAAACATGATTCATAGTTGAAAGTAAAGTATTCGTATCACAAGGTAAATAAACTCTTGCAATACTAGATTTCTTAGTGATAATATGATTAATCATTCCAGGATCCTGATGAGTATATCCATTATGATCTTGTTGCCAACAATGACTAGAAACCAATAAATTTAAAGAGGAAATATCTTCTCTCCAAGGAAGTTCATTACAAACTTTAAGCCATTTAGCATGCTGACTAACCATCGAATCAACAATTCTTATAAAAGACTCATAACTATGAAAAATACCATGACGTCCAGTTAAAAGATACCCCTCCAATAATCCTTCACAAAAATGTTCAGATAAAAAAGAATCCACAACTCTCCCATCATTACTTAAAAACTCATCCTGTTCTAATATTTCCATATTCCACTGCCTATTAGTAACTTCAAATACAGAATTTAAGCGATTAGATAAAGCTTCATCTGGCCCAAAAATACGGAAATTACGTTCATCTGCATTCATTAAAATAACATCTTTTAAATATCTTCCCAAATTCCGCATATCTTCACTAGAAACACTACCAGGGTAAGAAATAGAAAGACCATAAGAACTAATATCAGGTAATTTTAATTCTTTTAACAACTTCCCACCATTAGCATAAAAGGAAGCACTCATCCTTTTATCTTTTGCAGGAAGAAAATCCAAATATTCTTTTTTAAGACAACCATTTTCTAAGAATAACTCTTCTGGATGATAACTTCTTAACCAATTTTCCAAACGTTCCAAAGACTCAGGATGTTCCTTTGTAACTTCAATAGGAATTTGATGAGAACGAAAAGATCCCACAATCGGTTTACCATCAATTTCTTCAGGTCCAGTCCACCCTTTAGGAGTACGAAGAATAATCATTGGCCATAAAGGACGTGAAGTAACATTTTGGACTCTCGCCATTTCTTCAATATGTAAAATATTTTCAATCACCTCATCCATAACACTTGCCATTTTTTCATGAAGTACCATAGGATCACTACCCTCAACATAATAAGGAATCCATCCACAACCTTTAAAAAAAGAATCAAGTTCATTCTTACTCATACGAGCAAAAATAGTTGGATTAGCAATTTTAAAACCATTCAAATGTAAAATTGGTAACACTGCCCCATCTGTTTTAGGATTAATCAATTTATTTCCATGCCAACTAGTCGCGAGTGGTCCAGTTTCAGCTTCTCCATCTCCAACAATAACAGTTGCTATTAAATCAGGATGATCCAAAACAGCTCCAAAACCATGAGCTAAACTATAACCAAGTTCACCACCCTCATGAATACTACCCGGAACAGTAGGTGCCACATGACTTGAAGAACCGCCAGGAAAACTAAAATGCTTCATAAAATTTTTTAATCCATTTTCATTTAGAGTAAAAGAAGGATAGACACTTTCATAAGTACCTTCCAAATAAGCATGAGCCATAGTAGCCTGTCCAGCATGCCCAGGGCCACTAATCCATAACATATTTAAATTATATTTATTAATAACACGATCACAATGAACATAACAAAAATTTTGTCCAGGCGCACTCCCCCAATGCCCAACAAGTTTTGATTTAATATCACTAAACTCCAATGGTCGATGTAACAAAGGATTATCCTTTAAATACAAAGAAGCAGCAGAAATATAATTAACTGCACGAAAATAGCCATCTAACTGAGCAAGCTCACTTTCTGATAACGTTAATTTTTTCATTACTCAATCCCTCTATTCTAAAAATAGTATACAATAAAAAAGAGAAAAATACAAAACTTTTTTGCAAGCCATTTGCTATTTATAAAAAAAGCTATAATGCTTTTAAACACTATAGCTCTTTGTTTTCTTTTAATGTTTCAATTTCTTCCAGAGTTAAGCCAGTAACTTCTGAAATATAAGAACTATCTGATTTTTCTAACATCTTCTTTGCTATTTCTAGTTTTTCAGAAGTAATTCCTGCTTCTTTACCAGCAGCAATTCCTTCTTCAACACCAGATTCTTTGGCTATTTTCATCTCTGTTGCATGGACTTTTTTGATATCTTCTTCTCTGGTAAG
>CANPWX010000016.1 GCA_947585065.1 uncultured Bacilli bacterium
ATAGGAATTGTAACCGCCCCGACAGGAGCAGCAATAAAAGATATATTAAGTACCATTCAAAGAAGATTTCCTTTCTGTGAAACTATTCTTTTTCCCGCATTAGTACAAGGAATATCAGCCGCCCAAGATGTAGCCAAAAAAATCGAAATGGCCCAGAACTATGACTTAGATCTTTTAATTGTCGGACGTGGAGGAGGATCTATCGAAGACTTATGGGCATTTAATGAAGAAATCGTCGCTCGTGCGATTGTTGCATCTCACATCCCGATTATCAGTGCAGTTGGGCATGAAATTGATGTCACCATCTCTGATTTTGTTGCAGATAAACGGGCTCCGACACCAACAGGCGCGGCAGAAATGGCAGTTCCTACAGTAGAAGAAGTAAAAAACATTTTCAAACAAAAAGAATTAGAAATAAATAAACTGTTAGAAAGACAACTAAATGATGCCCGTCACACACTAAAAAAATTAGAAAATTCTTATGTATTAAAAAATCCAATGGTACTATATGAAACCAAAATTCAAAAATTAGATACCTTAAGTGATTTCCTAAAAAAAAGTATAGACAATTATTTAGAAAACAAAAGAAAGAACTTAGAACATTTAAGAAACTCCTATATTTTGCAAAATCCTCAACACTTATATGAAAAGAAAAGCCAAATAATAGAAAACTTAAAAGTTCTTTTAGAAAAAAATACAAATCAAATTTTAATCAAAAAACAGAATGATTTAGAATTTGCTTTACAAACACTAAAACTAGTAAGTCCTTTAAATATTTTAGAAAAAGGATATAGTTTAGTAAAAAAAGATGGACATATTATTAAAGATAGTAGTACAATCAAAGTGAAAGATATTTTAGAAATAAATTTCAGTAAAGGAAAAGTCAATGTAGAAGTAAAGGAGATATTATAATATGAAAGAAGTTACATTTGAAAGTGCATTAAAAGATTTAGAAATTATTATTAAAGATTTAGAAAGTGGAAATATTCCACTAGAGGAGGCTATTCAAAAATATACAGATGCCATGAATTTATTAAAAATATGTGAAGAAAAATTAGATCATGCGACAAAACAAGTCAATAAAATATTAGGAGAAGACGGAAAACTACAAGATTTTGTAGTAAACGAGGAGGACTAAAATGGGAAAACTCGTCACAAAAATTACGGACCGAGATATGGACTTCGCAGCATGGTATACCGATATTATAAGAGAAGCCGATTTAGTGGCATACAGCAGTGTAAAAGGAAGCATGATTATTAGACCTTACGGCTATGCAATTTGGGAAAATATGCAAAATTATTTAGATCGAGAATTTAAATTGCTTGGACATCAAAATGTACAAATGCCAATGTTTATTCCCGAATCTCTTCTAAACGTTGAAAAAGAACATGTAAAAGGTTTTGCTCCTGAAGTAGCATGGGTAACACAAGGAGGAGACAATTTATTAGAAGAGAAAATGTGTGTAAGGCCTACTAGTGAAGTTCTTTTCTGTGAACATTTTAAAAATATTATTAAATCTTATCGAGATTTACCCCTTCTTTATAATCAGTGGTGTACAATTGTAAGATGGGAAAAAACGACACGTCCGTTTTTAAGAAGTAGGGAAATATTATGGCAAGAAGGACATACGATGCATAAAACAGAAAAAGAAAAATTTGCGGGAGCAATAGAAACATATACCATTGAAGCAATGATGTATGACGGTGTTGCTTTACAAAATGGAACAAGCCATTACTTTGGACAAGGATTTGCCAAATCTTTTGGAATTACTTTTTTAGATGAAAAAAATGAATTACAAACGCCTTATCAAACAAGCTGGGGCTGTACAACCCGAATGATTGGTGGAGTAATTATGACTCATGGAGATAACCACGGATTAGTTCTTCCTCCTAAGATTGCTCCAATTAAAGTAAGATTTATTCCTATCAAAGAATCAGAAAAAATAAATGAAGTGATTCAAAAAATTAGCTCTCAACTCAATAAAGAAATTACATATGATATCGATCATTCTGATAAATCTCCTGGATTTAAATTTGCTGATGCTGAAGTTAAAGGAATTCCAATACGAATCGAAATAGGAGAAAGAGATTTAGAAAATGATGTAGTAACAATTGTTCGTCGTGATACATTAGAAAAAATTCAAATAAAAATTGAAGATGTTCCAATGAAGGTTGAAGAATTATTAGAACAAATTCAAACAAATTTATATGAACGTGCCTTAAAACGTCGAGATTCCATGATCTATGAAACGGATGATTATGAAGAATTTAAAGAAATTGCCGCGACAAAACCGGGGTTTATTTTAACAAATTGGTGTGGTAATACAGCCTGTGAAGATAAAGTAAAAGAAGAAACTGGTTTAAAAAGTCGATGCATTAAAGAAGACTATGAAGAAGGACTATGTCCTTTCTGTAAAGAAAAATCAAAATATAAAATCTATTTTGGTCGTCAATATTAAAAAAGCTGAATTTAACTTTCAGCTTTTAATTTATCTCCCGTTTCTAACATCGTTGTAATAAAAATTCCATATCCCATATAAGGATGATCAACAACAACATGGGTAACTGCACCTATAAGACGATTATTTTGAACAATTGGCGACCCACTCATACCTTGAATAACGCCACCTGTTTTTTGAATTAAATTTTCATCCGTAATTTCAAAGGTAATATTTTTAACATCATTATTTTCTTGAATTTTTGTAATTTGAATCGCATATTTTTCCTTTACAGAACCATTTAAAACTGTATAAATGGCAGCCTCGCCCAGCTGAATATCATCTTTCGTTCCCACAGGAATCGTATTTCCAGATACTTCTTGTTCATAGATCCCATAAATTCCATGATTGGTATTTTCTTCAATCGTTCCATAAACATGCTCAAAATTAAATCTAGCATTCTTTTCTCCAGCAAAACCATTCGTACTTTTTCGAATACTTGTAACAGAACTTTCAAAAATAATACCGGTTCGTACTTCAACAAGTGAATTCGACTTGCTTTCAATAATTTCATGTCCTAAAGCACCATATATCTTTGTTTGAGGATCAATATAAGAAAGAGTTCCCAATCCTGTAATACCATCTTTCACATATAATCCTGTTTTGTAAATCCCATCAATTTTTTCCAAAGTAATAGCTGTTTTATAAATATCATTATTTCGTTTTAATGTAAATACAACCGTGGGATTGATCTCCATTTGCTTTTCTATTTTCAAAGTCAAATCATCAATCGAATAAATAGGTTGTCCTTCAACTTCTACAATATAATCACCAAGTGTTATTTCTGGATATCCTCTTAAATATTTACCATTCACTTTATAAAAACCAACGACTAACACTCCAGGAGTATCAATATGAATTCCTATATTTTCACCGCCTAAAATAACCTCATTCGAATAGGCAAAAGTAAGGGAAGGAAAAAGGAAGAAAGAAAGAAACAAAATCATCCATTTTTTCATCTTTATCACCCATTACTAGTATGGCCTTTTTAATCAAATAAAAAATGGTAATTACTGTAAAAACCATTATTATAAAACATACGCTAGGATTCCAGCTAAAATACCTAAAACCATCACAATTAAAACAATCCAAGTAACAACTTTACGAACTTTCGGATTCACTTTGTAACACCAACTTTCCTCAAATAATGTATCATAATTTTTTTATTTTGTAAATAGAATGTGTTAGGAGGATCTATGAGAGAAATAAAAAATTATATACAGAAAAAAAAGTATATTCTATTATTTTTAGTAATATTATTCGTTTTTGGATTGGTTGTAGGAATGATTTATGGAGGTTTAAATTTAGATATAGTTAAATTACAAGCAGAAAACTTTGCAGAAAGCATTAACACACAAGGATACAATTATCTATTCATTCATTTTTTCTTGCTTGTTCTCTCTCTCGTTTTATCTTACTATAGCATAGGAATTCCTATATTATGTACCATTGTGTTTTATGAAGGAATGAGTTTTGGATTTCTATTGCTTCCTTTTACAGCGTCATTTGGTATATCTGGCTTTTTATTTAGTCTGATCTTTACAGGAATCACCAAAGGAATCTATTGGATTATTTTATTTTTCTTTTTTCTTAAATGTTTAGAAATAGCTCGAAAAAAAATAGGAAGTTTTATTTATAAATCAGAAAAGCCGAATTTAGTAACTTATCGGAATGCATGTATCTTATTTATTTTTCTACTATTTTTCTATGATGGAATATTAGCCTTATTTGGAACAAAAATCGTTTCCCTTTTCTCTTTTCTTTTGATATAATATCTACAGAAAGAAAAGGAAGGTTTTTAACGTGAAAAAAAAGGTAATAGTAGGGATGAGTGGGGGAGTAGACTCCGCGGTAAGTGCCTATCTTTTAATCCAAGAAGGATATGAAGTAGAAGGACTTTTCATGCGTAACTGGGATGCCTATGCAAACCATGATTTTTTAGGAAATCCAAGTATAGAAAACTCTATTTGTCCTCAAGAAGAAGATTATAATGATGCTAAAAAAACATGTGAAATGTTAAACATTCCTTTACATCGTGTCGATTTTGTAAAAGAATATTGGGATCATGTATTTACTTACTTTTTAGAAGAATTAAAAAAAGGACGTACACCAAATCCTGATTTGTTATGCAATAAATATATTAAATTTGATGTTTTTAAAAAAGAAGCCATCAAACTAGGAGCAGATTACATAGCAACAGGCCATTATGCAAGAACAAAGGAAAATCATCTGTTTAGAGGAATAGATCAAAATAAAGATCAATCTTACTTTTTAGCCCAAATAAGTAAAGAACAATTAGAAAATGTCTTATTTCCAGTAGGAAATCTTACAAAAGAAGAGGTCCGTAAAATTGCCGAAGAACAAAGAATTAATGTTGCAAAAAAGAAAGATTCAACAGGTATTTGTTTTATTGGTGAAAGAAATTTTCAAGAATTTATTCGCAATTATTTAAAACCAAATCCTGGAAATATTATTGATGTAGAAACAAACAAAATTATTGGAACACATACAGGATTAATGAATTACACGATAGGTCAAAGAAGAAATGTTGGCATAGCGGGATACGAAAAAAGACACTATGTATGTGGAAAAAGCGTAAAGAAAAATGAATTATATGTAGCATTTGGAAGTGATGCAAAATATCTTTACAGTGATTCTTGCTACTTAGAAAATATAAACTTCATAAGTGAAAAAAGGCCAGAACATTGTACAGCAAAATTTCGATATCGTGGAGAAGATTACGAAGTATTCTTAGAATATTTAAAAGATGGCCGAATCAAAGTAAATTATCCAGAAAAAGTAAAAGCAGTAACCCCAGGTCAATTTTGTGTATTTTATGATCAAGAAGAATGCCTAGGAAGTGGTACAATTGAAAGTGTCTATAAAAATAATGAAAAACTATGGTATTTAAGTGATTAAGAAAAATGCAAGAAAAATTGAAAAAATATACATTATGCTTGACAGAAAAGTGTATAGTTTTGTATAATTAAAATGTAAATAGTAGAAAGAGTAGGCAAAACATGAATAAGTTAAATGAGTTATTACAAGAATTGGGGATTTCTAAGGTAAGACTAGCAAAATATTTAGGAGTATCTAGGCAAATGGTATACAATTACTTAGAATTAGATGACTTAAATAAATGGCCAAAAGAAAAGAAAATTTTACTCTTTAAATTGTTAGATATTTCAGAAGATAATGGAAATACAATAGATAAAATAAAAGTAACTACCGATTACTTAATGAACGTAGAAAACCGTTTAAATCAAAGTGCAAAAAATAGTGGTGGAGAAGGGGAGTCCTATTTAGATTTAAAAAGTTTAAGTAAAGAATCACAAACTCTATTAACAGATATAATGAACTTATTAAGAGAAAGATTAGACATAGAAGATCGAAAGAAAGATGAAAATTTCCATGCATTTAGTTATATGTATCATATGCTACAATCTATGGATAATGTTCCCGAAATCAAATATATTTTTGGATATATGTCAAAAGCTTGTGGATTTACAAATCCAGAAGAATACAAATTTAACGAAGACAAACAATTCATCTTTGAAGGAATACTTTACTCTGCCCTAACGCTTTACAATAATGGGGGAGCGTCTCGTAGCAAATTATCTGAATCACACCGTCGTTTTGTCCAAGAAATAGAAAAACAAAAAGAAGAAAAACTATCACGTACTCAACAATTAAATACGATTCGTATTCAAGCATTAAAAGAACTTGGATATTCTAAAATAGATGATTCAAATGCTTCTGAAATATTTGAAAAAATAGCTGAAATAGAATCTCGAGGATCAATCGTAGGAACTACAGATAAATAGTTCCTTTTTCTTTGCAAAGTCCCCTACTAAAAAACGAATAATAAAGAGGGGAGTATTATTTAAAATTGCATCCAGATGAACAATTACACATCTTTTAAAAACTCGATGCAAATTAGAAAGGACAAAAAAATAAAAAACAAATAAGTTAATAATCAGAATAATCAAATAATAAATAATATAAGATAAAATAAGATAAATAATAAATAACATTTAAATAACATTTTGCAAATAACATTTATAAATATAAATAAATGATAAATAATGCAATTACAATTATAAAATTAGTTCCAACTTTTATTGAAATTCAGAAATTGCATAATAGATATTATGTAAACCGCTAAAAAATAAAAGTTAAAAATTACTTTGTATACCTACATTTTGGATAATTAGAACACGCTACAAAAGAACCATACCTTCCATTACGAGTTACAAGTTTAGAACCACATTTAGGACAAATATTTTTTTGAACCAATTCTTCTTGAATACGAATTTTTTTACGAATATTTTGAATATGTTCTTTTTTAATTTTTTTATCTGTGATAGCAGCATTTTTTAGTAAACTTATGATTTCTTCTATTTGATCATCCTCTATAATTTGTGTATTTTGTTGTTTTAAAATAATATCTCTAATAAAGTCAGTTTGAGTAACAAAACAATTCTTACAACTTACCTTTAATTTAGCTTGGTTAGAAAAACATACAATCGAAAAAAAATCCTTTTCACTTCTATGTAAAACATTCTCTAAAGCTTTGATATGGCCATAATTTTGATGAATCGGATTCATAAAAGAATAGACGTGTTTTCCTAAATGCTGATGCCAATGACTAGAATACTCTCCACCGGTAATTAGCCCATAATAATTCTTCATTTCAATCACAAAAATTCCATATTTGGAAACGACTATATGATCAATTTGGTAAGTAGTATTTTGATCAAAAATCAAAAGATTATGAAAAATAGAATAGCCTTTAGGAAGCTTTTTTAATTCTTTTTGAATCCAAAATTCACCCATAAAACCACGAAATCTTGGATAATAATAACTTACTAATAACGCCAATAACAAAACCATTAAAGAAAAAAGCCACATACCAATATCACCATACATCAATTATAGCATACTATTTTAAAATACAAAATGGTTGATTAACAAAAGTACTACCCCTACTCCACTTCCAAGCAAAATAAAACGATTTTCATGATATTTTAATGCTTTAGGAAGTAATTCATGAATAGCAAGTGTAATCATAATACCAGCTACAAATAACAAAATTAAACTAATCATCGTGTCAGTAATAAATTTTCTTAAAAAGATAAAAGCAAGCACCGCGCCCAATGGTTCTGCAAGACCCGATAAAAAAGTTTTCCAAATGGCTTCTTTTTTGGAACCAGTGGCATAATAAATAGGAACAGCGATACTAATTCCTTCTGGAATATTATGAAGTAAAATAGCCAAACTAATTTTAAGACCTAATGTAATATTTTGATAACTACTTAAAAAGGTAACAATTCCCTCAGGTAAGTTATGAAGCATCAACGCAAGCATTGATAAAATACCAAGTCGATACAAATCATGAGTATCCCCTTCCCTCTTTTCAATTTTTTTATTAATAAACCAAATAGAAACAATACCAATAAGAAAAACAAGCAAAGAAATAAGAATACCTTTCCATAATTTATATTCGGTAAGAATAGTATAACTAGCTTCTGGTATCAATTCAGTAATAGAGATTCCTATCATAATAGTCAAAGAAAAACTAAGACAAAAAGTAATGAAACGATTGATTTTTTCCCGTTCCCATTTTAAAAAAATAACAAAAGAGCCTAAAACGGTAGAAAGTCCTGCAATGGAAGTAATAATAAAAGGAAGAAAAAAAGACATAAGCTTCACCCATAAAAACTTATGCTCAAATATCCTAATATATTACCGATGTTTGCCCCATTTACGTTTAACATATTCATTTTCGTTAATCAAACCCAATCGGAATAAATCTTCCATAGAAGCATTATAAAGATCATTACTATCCATATTTTCTAATACATAGTCACGTCCTCCCATTTCGTAATAAAATTCTATCTTTTCCGAATCAAAAGGACTTTGCAAAATTTGTTTTACAACGATAGCTTGATCCTTTAAATAATCAGGAAGATAATCTTTATCTAAAATCCTACCAGCTTCAAATAGACTAAGAGGAAAATCATAAAAGAAATCAAATAACAAACTCGAATAAAGATAATTATCTCGCAAGGTGTTATTACGTCGAACATTAATAGTTTGGTTATTTAAAATACGCATATATTCCATCGATACCATCCGAATATTTTTATATTTTTTTAGTTTATCCTCTATAGAACGAATGAAAAAAGAATTATTAGCTTGATAATTTAAAACATATTCCTTTAATTTCACATCAGTAATATTTTCACTATGTATAAAAGAGTAAAAAGAATAGGTCTGACTTGTAATACCATTCATTAAATAAGAAACATAATTTTTAAAATAGGAACTACTGTCTAACTCTATCGTTCCTTTAGAATGAATTTTCTTTTGTCTTTCTAAAGCAAGCATCATCATGGATTGTTCGATCTTAGAAGAAGTAATACTTAGATTCTCATCTTTAAAAAAGCATTCATAATAGTGAAAATGATATTTTGGCGTTGAACGAGAAACAGAGAGCCTACCAATAAACAAATCTTGAGGCTTCACTCCTTGAAAAAATTCTTCTAAAAATTCTTGTTTTGTAAACTCTAAAGTAATAAGATCAATGTCTGTAATATCATCGAAAGCCTGTTCATGAAAAAGCCAAGGACGAACAACACCAGATGAATCCCGATAAAGTAAAAAATATTTTTTTGATTGTTGCATAGAAACCTCCTAAATCTATTGTAACCTAACTACCAAACATTGGCAACGAAAATATCGTATTCTTTCAAAGAAAACCACCATAATACTAATGGGAGGGAAAAAAGTTATGAAAAGAAACGAAAATCAAAGAAATTCTAGAAACGAAAAACGTAATGAATCAAAAAATAATAATCAAAAACGTGATTCTCGTGACGCTAGAAGAAATGAAGAACAAAGAAATAATAACAGAAATTGTTAGTTTATTTCAAGGAATGAAGATCAATTTCATTCCTTTTTATTTTTCTAAATGATTCCGAAAATCAGTTTTATCATATTCCTCTTTTAATTTCGTGTTGGATACGTGAGTATAAATTTGTGTTGTTGTAATACTACTATGCCCTAAAAGTTCTTGAATCACTCGCAAATCTGCTCCATTATTTAATAAATGAGTAGCAAAAGAATGTCGTAAAACATGGGGACTAACCTCTTTTTCAATACCATTTTGAAGACAAATACCTTTCAATAATTTAAAAAAGCCTTGCCGAGTCATAGGAGTCCCGCGATTATTCAAAAATAATTCATCATAATTTTTTCCTTTTTTAATTAGATCCACTCGATAATTTTCTAAATAAGTAGTAAGAGCCTCTTTACTAGACTCATTAAAAGGTATAATTCTTTCTTTTTTTCCTTTTCCTTCAATTCGAACCAAGCAATTATCAAAATCAATATTAGAAAACCGAAGAGATAAAAGCTCACTAATACGCATTCCAGTTGCATATAAAAGTTCAAGCATAGCTTTCGTACGATAATCATAAGAAGTCTTTAAAGGAAGATTTAGAATCGTATCAACTTCTTCATAAGTTAAATATTTTGGAAGCCTTTTGGTGAGTTTTGGCATCGGAATAAGTTCACACGGATTATCGGTTCTAAGATTATTTTCCTGACAAAATAAATAAAAACTTTGTAAAACAGTCAAATAATGGCTTTTTGTAGAAGCTTCATATTCCTTTTTAGTTTCTAAAAAATGTTCAATATCTTCCTTAGATACTTTTAAAGGATCTATAGAAATCGTATGATAAAATTCATATAAATCATTTTGATAGGATAAAATAGTATTCTGAGATAGCTTTTTTTCATATTTCAGAGTATAAATATATTTTTCCATAACCGGATGTAACATTCCATTCTTTTTCATATCAATCACAATATAAGTATATCTTAAAAAAATGAAGATTGTCAAACAAATCATTCCTTGATAAAATAAAGAGGAAGAAAGCTTCCAAAACATGGATAAACTTCAAAAAAGATTTCAAAATAAAAAAAGAAAAGAGGAAAAAAATGAAAGTAACTTGTATAGGCAGTGGAATATTCTCACTAGCTATCGCGACAAATTTAAAAGAAAAAGGAAATAAAGTATTAATATGGACTCCAAACAAAGAGGAAATAATAGAGGAAAAATGGAAAAATTTTGATTTAACAACAGACATTACCGAAGCATTACTCTTTAGTGAACATCTATTTTATTTAGTTTCAAGTCCTTATATAAAGGAAATGTTAAATCCTCTAGCAAATATAGATGCTTCAAATAAAACAATATACATTGGCACAAAAGGATTACTAGAAGAAAAACCATTTTACTATTCCGAATATATAAGTCAAAATTTTAAAGTAAAAAATATAGCATTTTTTGCTGGTCCTAATTTAGCACAAGATATGATTTTAAAAATACCAACATCCATAACATTTTCTTACTATAATAAAGATACAACAAATGTTATTTATGAGTTCTTTCCTCGAAACATCAAAGTGGAAAAAAATGAACAGATGAAAGAAATGGAATTAGCAAGTGTGTTAAAAAATGTCTATGCGATCGGTTCAGGAATTGTATGGGAAACTTATCAAACCAAATCTTCTTTAATTTCCTATTTATCACATGCCTACTTTGAATTAAAACAAATCGTCCAACCTTCAACAGATATGACTGGTGACTTCTTTTTAACTGGAACAATGCTCGAATCAAGAAATTTAACATTAGGACGCATCATTACCCGTAAAGAAAACAGTGAAATATTTTTAGAAAATAATACAGTAGAAGGTGTCACAGCTATTCCCATCATAAAACAAATAATAGATAAAGAAAAAACACCTATATTAAGTGCCATTCTATCCGTTGTATCAAAAGAAATATCGATTGAAAATTGGCTTGAATTCATTTTCGAAGCAGATCATTAATAACAAAAGAAACAAGTAAAGCTCCACATCCCATCGGAACTAGGTTGAACGTACCCAGTTCTTTTTGTTTTTTAGGAACTTCTTTGCTACAAACAACCCAAGTAGAAAG
>CANPWX010000017.1 GCA_947585065.1 uncultured Bacilli bacterium
TTGACTCTATTGTTTTTGTTTTACCATCTTAAACTTTTTTAAAAAATAGTCTGCAAAACGACGCGAAAACTATTATTGCTATTTGCTTGGCCGTTGTTATTATTGAATGCAAAGGTACCCGCGTCCGTGCCGTCTGTAAAATTACCGCCACGTTTGAACCACGGATTGGCATGATTCACAAAGAAAGCATCGTATCCTTTTTATCAAACCCATCTTTACTTTATCTTTTATTAGTCAAAATGTCAACTACAAAGATAGTAATGATTTTCTTAAAAATATACTCACCAAATCTATCTTCTGATTTAAAAAGTCTTTAAGACTTTTGGATTTGATTCTATTGTTCTTGTTTTATCATCTTAAACTTTTTTTAAAAAATAGTCTGCAAAACGACGCGAAAACTACTAAAACTACAGAAAAAAAAGCCCGCGCCGCGCCTACACTGACACAGCAGGAGTCGCAAAGAAAGCATCGTCTATTTTATCAAATCCATTTCCATTTTACCTAGAAAATTATTAAAGTCAATAAAAATGAAAGTTATTCAATAAAACAAGGTACAAGAATAATCTTGTCTTTGCTCTATTCCTATTTTATCTGTTTGTTTTATATTTATTACTTCATTTTCTTCAAATATATCTTCAATATCTGTATCAATATATTGTTGGAATGTCTGAAAGGTAAATTCATAAGCTTTTCCTAATTCTAAATTATTTGCCCATTCTTTTTTTAAATGAACTGTTGCCAGATCATCTTCTAAATATTCTGATAACACTACAATAATGTCTTTCTGATCATAGGATTCTCTTATCATTTCAACAGTATAGGTACGTACAAAATTACAAGAATTATAATTTGTTTCATTTTGATAATATTTTTGTCTATTTTTTCGAATACGGGCGATGTTGTCTTCATTGGCTGTAATTTGTATTGTCGGTTCTATATAATAGTTATAAACTTTTTTTTCTTTTAAATCTTTTATCATATGTTTTAAAAGTTCCATATTAATATGAATTTTTTGAAGATTCCATTTTAAATAAACATAATTTCCTACTTTTTTTACATTTGTACTCATCGTAGTTCCAATTGGATAGTATTCATATTCTACCTTTACTGTTGATAAACTATTATCTACATTATAATGGGCAATATTTCCAATAAAAACAGTATCTTTTGTCATAGATAGTTCTTCCGTTAAAACTTCGATTTTTAAATCGTTCGGAACTCCATTGATAAATTCTGTATCGGAAACTTCAAAAGTCGCGATTGCACATCCTCCACCTAATAATAAGATCGAAATAACGATAGAAGCTATTAAGCCAAAATTACTTGTTTTTTTATCTATTACAAAATGGTAAAGAATGGAAAAGAAGATACATCCTAATAAAAATAAAGCCCCCATAACCATATAAATTCCAAAATAGGTAACTCCTTGCGAAATGAGATAAAAGATAATTCCTATGATAATTGTCATTCCAATTAAATATATGCTCACTCCAAAAAGAAGTAAAATGGCCATAAATTTTAAAAAGAAGACACCTATGCGAATAAAAGATTCACAAATTTCTTCAATTTTTGGATGCTCGCTGAAAATACTTTCTTCTTTTGTAACTTTTACTTGATTTTTCTTTTTTAAATATCGACTATCAAAAATCCGAATGAAAAATACAATTGACAATATAACATAAGCAAACTCAAGGATAAATCGCCAAATAACAAAGAAAATACGATTTAAAGGACTGGATAAAATATCAAATACGCTTCTTCCTAAATAAATTAAAATAGATACAGGAATTCTTGCAAGTAAAATAAGAAATAATAGAAAACAAATTTCCAAAATAAATCGCATAATTTCAGTGCCGGACTTTTCACTCAATTCTTTTATCATTTGATTGATTGCATTCATAATTTTTTTTGAAAAATCGCCAATTGGATCACTTGGTTCTTGTTTATTTGCTTTTTTATTATAGCGTAATAGTTCTTGGGCTAGTTCATCCACTTCTCCAAAGCTTTTCACTGCATCTTCTTCACTTAGTCCAGCTTCTATTTTTTCATCAATGTATTCTGAATATTCCGATATAATATCTTCTACTTCTGTAGAATCAAGAGGTTCTAATTAAAAAAGTTCTTTTTTTCAAAACGCATCACCTTAACAATTCTATTTTATAATTAATTTTATTCATTCGTCAATCCCTATATTTTAAAAAGAGCAATTCTATTGAATTGCTCCGATAAGATTCTTCTGTGACAAAATCATAAACCGAAGTGTGAGTAAATTTATGATTTTAAAAGTTTTTAGCGTATTGGGGTAGTAGTATGAATTTTTAAAATGTTAAAGAATCTTATCCCAAACTTTCGTTTGGTGATGTCTACTATAAACCAAGCATATGTATTTTTCAAGAGAACATTTTGACAAGTTTTGTCTGATTTTGTCGAAATGTGTCGAACTTTGTTTCAAAGTTATTTATTATTCAAAAAACTGCAATCTAAATTTTATTGACAGAGTAAAAAAGATGCGATAATATTAATTACGGAAAAGATTTTTTCTAAAAAAACTTAGTTTCGATCAAAAATGATAAAAAATTGAAAAATTTATGTATTTTTTTATTGACACTGAGTACACTTATAATATATAATGAGTATGTACTGCTCGATTAGCTCAGTTGGTAGAGCGCACGGCTGTTAACCGTTAGGTCGTAGGTCCGAGTCCTACATCGAGCGCCATTAAGAAATTGAAACAAACTCTGTAAAAGGGTTTGTTTTTTTATTTTATGAAATCTTATTTAACAAAACACTTTTTTATTGTTTTTTCATATCCTACCTTAGGTGATTGTATGTTACTATTATCGGGTATAGCAACAAGTATGGACTCATTTTGTCTTGGTATTTTCTTAAAACAAAATCATACTAAGTTAACTTTCAAGAATACTTTAATCTTATGGTTTGGATTATTTTTTCTCCTTCTTTTTTTCCATATTCTTTTTAAAATCACTTCTATTTCATTAGTAAATCCTTATTTAAAATCTATTCTTTTCTTCTTATTGGCAATCTATTCTTTAAAAGAAGATGCAAACAAATCTTATTCTAAAAAGTTGTCTATTAAAGATTTACTTCTTATTGTTCTTTCTAATTCTTTTGATAGTTTTTTGGTATCATTAACTTTTATTCCTATTTACTCTATTTTATTTGTTTGTTTTGTTTTTTCATTTTTAAGTATTCTTTTTTTTCATTTTGGATTTTGTTTTCCTATTCCTTTAAAAAAAGAAAATTACCTTACAGCAATTCTCTTCTTCTTACTCTCTATTATCGCCTTTTTTTAAAGATTGTAAATAATCATCTAATATTTTAAAAATTTCTTCTTTTGTTTTTGCTTTACAAATTAATTCTTTTATTATTTTTCCATGTGGCATTCCTTTTAAATAAAATAATATGTTTGAGCGAATCTCTAATAATGCTAATTTTAAAGATTTATCATTTTCTAATAATTCAAAATGTTTTTTCATCATTTCTATTTTTTCTTCATAAGAAGGAGGAGTTAATACTTTTCCTGTTTCTAAATATTCAACGCATTCTTTTATTAGCCATGGATTTCCTAAAACTGCTCGTCCAATCATCACGGCATCACACCCTGTTTCTTCTAGCATTTTTTTTGCTTCAAAGCAGCTAGTTATATCACCATTACCGATTACAGGGATTGAAACATTTTCTTTTACTTTTTTAATTAGATTCCAATCGGCATGTCCTGAGTACCCTTCACTTCTTGTACGTGCATGAATTGTTATTGCACTAGCACCCGCTTCTTCAATTACTTTTGCAACTTCTACGCAGTTGATAGAATTTTTATCCCATCCGCTTCGAATTTTTACTGTCACTGGGATCGAAACTGCTTTTACTACCGAGGTTACAATTTCACGAATTTTTATTGGATCTTTTAAAAGGGCACTTCCGGCTTGTGCTGATATAGCTACTTTTGGAACCGGACATCCCATATTTATATCAATTGCATCTGGTTTCATTACTTTTTCTACATATATTGCGGCATTGACAAATGTTTCTACGTCACTTCCAAAAATTTGTTGAATAATTGGTCTTTCCATATCACTCATTTTTAATAAATCTAATGTTTTTTTATTTTGATATTGAATTGCTTTATCACTTACCATTTCCGCATAAATTAGGCCAGCACCCATTTCTTTTATAATCTTACGAAAACTGGTATTGGAATATCCTGCCATTGGAGCTAGGACAATCTGATTTGATATTTCAATATTTTTAATTTTCCATTTCATATTTCGCCTCATTTAATGTCTGAACGGTAAGTTCTTCTCCATTGTGTAGTAAAAAGGCATTTGCTTCATCGCGGTCTATATGAAATTCTAAGACATAATTTTCTGACGATTTGATATGGGCATAAAGATCTCCCCATCTTTTTCCACGGATAGATACTTTTACTCTTTCTCCATTTTTTACATTATATTTTTTTAAATCTTCTAAATTCATATGAATGTGATTTTCGGCTAAAATACAAGCCTTTTCTAATTTTTTTTGAATTCCGTTTACTTCAATAGAAATATCTACAGCTTCATTTAGTACTCCACTGGAACAAACAGGAGGATTTACACCTAATAAAAAGGCATCACTTGAAGAAATTTCTACTTGATTATACTTTCTGTATGGTCCCATTACTCGAACATGTTCTATTTTTCCATGGGGCCCAATTAAATTTACAAAAGAAGTGGAAGCATATTCTCCACCTTGTAAAATATCTTTCTCTTTCTCTATGGCTTTACCAAATAATTCTTCATAAACCTCTTTTGTTAAATGTACATGATGATTGCTAATTCCAACTGGAACCTTAAACTGCATAAAAATCCTTCTTTCTAAAAACTAATAGTATTATAACAAAAAAATATTACATAATAAAGTCAAGGAGGAAACAATATGAAAAATAATAATTGCAGTGATTGCGATGAAAAATCAGTCGAAGGACGTGCTTTTGTAGATCCTAATACTGGCTATCTTTGTGTCGATTTAACAAAGCAAGATTATCCTACTGATAAGGATATTCTCGTTCCTTATGTTTGTACTACTTGTGGAGAAACTACTTGGAAAACAAAATCTAAAACAGAAAAAGACAACTAATTAAAAAAATGAAAGAGAACTATAAAAAGGAGCGTTCTCTTTCTTTAAGTGTGAGTTTGAGTTTATATGTTATTTTTCTATTGTGTATAGAGTTTTATATATTTTTTGCAAAATATATGGCATTGTTAATCTATTTATCACTTCTCCTTTCTTGGTTATCATATTACACTAGTTTTATGAAAAATTTGTGAAGTGTCTGTGAAGTTTTGTAAAATTACATTTTTTTGACACGAAAGTAAAAAATTGTTCCTTTTCCTTTTTTAGAGGTTACTCCATATTCAAAATGATGAGCCTCTAAAATTGTTTTTACAATTGCGAGTCCAAGTCCGGTTCCTACCACATTTCTTTGATGATTTTTTTCATTTTTATAGTATTTATTCCAAATATAAGGAATTTCACTTTCTTTTATTCCTTTTCCAGTATCTTTAATTTGAATTAAATAAGAATCTTTTTCTTCTTTCACTTCAATCGTTACTTTTTTATCTTTTCCTGTATAGTTAATGGCATTGTTAATTAAATTATAAATCACTTGATTTATTTTTTGTTTATCTGCTTCAATGATTGCTTTATTTGGTAATATTAAATGAAATTGGTAATCTTCTGTTACTTTTAAAATTTCATATCGTTTGATAATTTCTTTTATTTCCTTTACTAAATCTATTTTTTCTAATTTAATTTTGTCAGCATTTGCTTCATTTTTCGATAAAGTTAAAATATCATTTACTAATAAATTTAAACGATCTACTTCATTTATTATGATATTACAATGTTCTTCTCGTTTTTCCTCATCTTTATAGCTTAAATCTCGTACCATTTCTGCATATGCTTTTATCATTGTAAGTGGTGTTTTTAAATCATGTGAAACGTTTGCCATTAAGTCTCTTCTCAGTTCATCTGTTTTTAGCATATCTCTTCCAGCGTGATTTAATACTTCGGCTAGTTCATTTACTTCTTCTATATCATATTTTGGAAAACTTACCATGGTTCCTGAACCAAGTAATTTCGCTCTTTTTGTAATATCTAGGATGGGTTCTGTTAATTTTTTTGATAAAAAGAATGCGATAAAAGATGCAAAGAGAATAGCAATGATTGTTAAATAAATTAGTTGATTCTTTAATATTACATTTGCCCCACTTACGTCTTCTAAAGTAGAATATAAAAATACTGTTCCAGAATCAATTTGAATTCCATATAAGAATGCTTTTGCTTCATATTCTTCATTCATAAGACGATAAGACTTTATTTCTAATTCTGAGTCTAAAAAATCTGTTTCTATCTTTTTTATATCTTGACTATTTTTTCCTAGTGCACAGCCATTCATCATTGTATTATATCGTAATGTTTGTCCCGAATTAGTGATGTATTCCATACAAACTTCGTTTTGATAGGCAATTTTTTCTAATGTAGTGCTTAAGGAAACTAAAGGTGATTTTTGAATTGTACCTACTAAAGTATTTAAATTTTTTACTTGATAGGCTTCATAAGAATATTTTAAGAAGAGAATTTGAAATACCCATAGTAAAAGTAGAATTGTTACAATAAAACTAACAAAATAAACTAATGATTTTTTACTAAACTTACTTATCTTCTTGTTCATAATCGAATTTATACCCCACTTTTCGAATTGTCTCGATATATTTACCATATTCTCCTAACTGATGTCTTAATGTTTTTACATGAGTATCTACTGTGCGATCGTCTCCATAAAAATCATAACCCCATACATTTGTTAATAGTTGCTCTCGAGATAAGGCAATATGATTATTCGATATAAAAAATTTAAGTAAGTCATATTCTTTTGGGGTTAAATCAATGCTTTTCCCATATATTGATACAATGTGTTGGGTATCATCGAGTAGAAGTTCTCCAAATTGATACTTTGTTGTATTTTTTTCTTTTCTTTTGGTTATAGCTTTTACTCTCGCGACTAGTTCTTTCGGACTAAAGGGTTTTGTTACATAATCGTCGATTCCTAAATCAAAGCCAATTAATTTATCAAATTCTTCGGAACGAGCTGATAGCATTAATACAGGAATATCTTTTTTCTTTTTAATTTCTCGCATTGTTTGAAATCCGTCTTTTTTTGGCATCATTATATCTAATATTATTAAATCAAAATCTTCCCGATTTATTTTTTCAATTGCTTCTATTCCATCTTCGGCTTCTACTACTTCATAATTTTCTTGAATTAAATATTCTTTTACAACATTTCGGATTAATTCTTCATCATCTACTACTAATATTTTCAAAGAAAATCACCCACTTTCGAATATAATCTTATCATAAAATTGTGAAAATAAAATGAAATTTTTATCTAAAAAAGGAAAAACACTTGTAAAACCACAAATGTTTTCTAGTTATTCCCATACCATAGGATAAATATTTAATACTTGAGATATGAAGTGAGGTGATGATATAACATTATAATCTTGAATTTCATTTATTAGATAAATAGATTTTTCATATACATCATTCAAAATATATTTTGTGAGAGTTGCAGCATCTAATTCTTCTTGTATACATAAATCGATATAAAATTTTCTTTTGTCTACGTCACATATATTTAAAAGAATTTTTATTAGATTCCAAGGTAAAGATAATAGTTTTTTGGGAATATAATCTGGATATATCAAAAATAATTTTTGCATATAAAATAGATCTTCTGAAGATATTTCTTCTTGAAATTTATCTTCTATTTTTTGTTTTATTTGTTCCAAAAAAATACTATTTTTTTCTAAAAAGAATTTTCTACTTTCATACCAGTTATCCGGAGAAATTTCACTAAAAAATAACTTAGGATTTTCATTTAAAACTTCCGGAATGATTTGTTTTAAATATTCTAATGTTTCTTCTTTGATCATTTTTTCCTCCTCTCTAAGAAGAATAAATTTATCCCTCTAAGTATATATACAAAAAAAATTCTTAATTTCCTTTTTTTTTCATAAAAAATCGTTCGACAAATTTTGCACTTTACAAAAAAAAGAAAGTTTTTTACGCTTTCTTTACATTTCTACATTATGATAAATATCTGTTACATCATCTATTTCATCTAACATTTTATATAGTTTTTGAAAAGTATCCATATCTTCTTCATTTAGTGTTACTTTGTCTTTTGGATACATTCCTTCTTCATCTAATTCATAATTTACATTAGGAATTAATTTTTCTAAAACATCTTTTACTTTATTGTGATCACTTGGACTTACAGAAATCACAATTTCATTATTTTCTATTTCAAAATCAATGGGTTCAATACCATTTTCTAAAAGAGCATTAAAAACTTCTTCTTCCTTATCATACTTTATACTTATGATGGCTAAGTAATCATAGTTATAGGAAACTGAGTTATTCACTCCCAAGCTTTTATGAACTTTGTTGAAAGCAGCTCGTACTAATCCTACTGTACGGTTTACATTGTCTGTAAGAGTACGGATTATTAATGTGGATGCACCTGGTCCAAATCCTTCATATGTTACTACTTCGTAATCTTCTCCGCCTGTTCCTTTGGCTTTTTCAATAGCCCTCGTAATAATATCATTGGGAACTTGTTCTTTCTTTGCTTTTTCTACCAATCTTTTTAAAGCGATATTTGCTTCTATATCTGGGCTTCCCTTCTTAGCAATCAAATAAATTTCTTTTGCATAATTCGTATAAAGTTTTCCTTTCATTGCACCAGTCTTTTGAATGCTTGCTTTTCTAACTTCATACGCCCTACCAAAGAATTGTAAATTTATTCTCATAAAGTCTCCTCCTAACCTAATAGCAAAATTACTATTACAAATAATATGCCAATCCCTACTCCAATATATGTTAATTTATTCTTACGATAATTCATTAATTCATTTAATAATTCAAATAAAGCAATGTATAAAATCATTCCACATGTAATCGATAGAAGGAAAAATAGCATACTATTAGATAAATTACCACCTAGTAAAAATAAAAGGAATCCTCCTAAAAATGTAGATAACAGTAATCCTAATTTAATTATTTTTGTCAAAGATTTTTTTTCTTTTTTACTTTCTATACTACTTTGTATTTCAATACCAAATGGCAAATTATGAAGACCTACTCCTAAAAATAAAAGGAATCCTGCACTGATACTTTCTTTAGCTAAAACATACATACTCATACCTTCTAACATATTATGGAGTATCAAAGAAAAAGCCATGATTAATCCTACATGATATTTATGGGATTTATGTTCTTCTATATTTTCTTTTGCATGATGTTTGTGTGTATGATTTGGCAAAAAATGATCAAAGATTTTTAGTATTACTCCTCCAGCTCCTATAAATAGTAAAATTAAAAAGATTTTTGCCCATTTATTCATTACTAATTCATTACTACTTTGAATAATCTCAGGGATAATATCAAAGAAAACCATACCTAACATAATGGCAAAAGCAAGACCCAATGCTAAAATAGATGCTTCTTCTTTTCTTTTTATATGTTTTACTACTGTAAACCCTACTATGAAAAAAATGCCACTTGCAAGTGTTAATAATAAAGCACAAAAACTAGGCATATAATCACTTCCTTCATAAAGGATTTTATCATAAAAAAAGAAAAAGAAAAAGACCTAAATGAAGCCTTTTACTATGGAGTACTTTCACCCCGATATGGAACAGCATCTACAGCTAATTTTCCTTTAAATAATCCATTCGTTAAATAAAGTTGATCTTGATCTGGATCATTTTCAAGCCATATATAAAAATGTAAAGTATCTGTTTGTCCAATTTCTAAAACTTGTGCTTTATCAGTTGTTAAAAGTTCTTTTGTATCGATTGAAATGATATCTTCTTCTTTTGGCGTATAAGTTACCATACCAGTTGTTTCATCTACTGACCTGTTTGCTTCTATTTTATAACCTTCTGGATATTGTGTATTATATTGTTCATCCTTAAAGTCTCCTGTTGCAAATGGTACTTCCTCATTATTTTTTACTAAAGCCCATTTTAAGTATTTACTAAATAAATTTTTAGATAAACTCATTTCAACAATTTTCACAGTATATTTTGCTTTAATGGTAGAAGCTTGTTCATTTGGAAGATCTCCTGTTGATGAAGCATGGTTGGTAATCTGAAAAGTAACTTCTTCTGCTTTAGTTTTATAATCACTTTTATTTATTAAACCTAACTCAGCAGATGTAATAGGTTCTGCTTCATCGATATTACTTGTCACATTTAAAACAGAAGCAGTATTTATAGGAATATTATTTTCACCTGTAAAATTTGCTGTAAAATAAGCATAACTTACACTAATACCAATCGTCATAATGGAAATTACAAACACAATTACACGAATTGAATAATTTCTTATTTGAACTATATTATCTATATTTTTCATTTCCTATTCTCCTAACTTATTATTATTTTATCAAATAATTCAACGATTCTCAACCTTTTATTTTGCTTTATAAAAGACCACACCCATTTTTTTACCATCTGGAATCAGAATAATGACACCATTAGAATCATATCCTAAATCTTCTTCATACTCCCAAGAAAGCTCTACTCGGTATCCATTTACTACAGATTGATCTGGCATTTCAAAAGTTGTTTCAGAAATATTACTAGCTTCTGCAGATATTACTATCGGAAGTACTTGAGTTCTTGTATCATCTAAATTATTTTCCACTGTTTTATAAATGCTTTCTTCTGCTACACTTCTAAAAGATTCTTTCGCATCATCGTAAACATATTCTAACCCACCAACATCATAACGACTAATTTTATTATCTAGTGTATATAAGTCCATGATAAATAATTCACTAATTAATTTCATATAAGTTTCTTGATCAAAATTTTCAGTATTTAAAAGCTCTTTTAATGATTCAAACTTTGTTTTAAATTCTTCTCTATCTCTATCTTCTAAAGTATAGCCATATTCTTCAATCGCATTGGTAACAATAACTTCTTTTTGAGGAACTTCTTCTTTTGGTTTTTCTTTTATAACAAAAAAGTAAATAGCTCCTGCACCTACCATAAGTAATAACAAAATTACTAATATCATTAGAAGTTTAAATTGCTTTTTCATTTTCATTTTAATGCCCCAATTCTGAAAACAATTATACCATGAGTATTTCAGTCTTTCAATCGTTTTGCAAAAAGTTCTTGCAATCTTTAAAACTTTTTGATATATTATTTATGCAATGCAGGTGTGGTTCAGTGGCTAGAATGCGACCTTGCCAAGGTTGAGACGGGAGTT
>CANPWX010000018.1 GCA_947585065.1 uncultured Bacilli bacterium
GCCTCAAGTAAACTTTCATTTCTAGCATAGACTAAAGAATGCGAATAAGACTTAGCTCGAACCCAATAGATATTAGTAAAATCTTGAAGTTCAATATCTAAATCACAACCATAATCCTTCATAATTTTTAAAATATAAGGATAATCCTCAAGAAAAGAGATTGGGATATGGGCGTGTCCATACCATACTGGAGTTTTCATAGTTCTGGAAAATTTAGAAGATTCCGATAAAATTTCTATTTCATTTTTAAGCCATTCACCAACAATCAACCCATTATGATCAAGATTCATTTCAAGATAAACATCTTTTTCTTGTAATTTCTTTTCTAATTCTAAAGCAAAATCATTCATATTAACCTACTTTCTTTATACTTTTATGATTTTTCATTAATTTACGTATACCATATTGTCTTGCAAACGCAACGGTGATAAGAGAACTATCCACACTAGTTACAACTCCTCGGCCATAAATTGTATGCATAACAATATCTCCAGGTTGATAAGATACATCTTCCTCATTAAACATAGTTTCCTTAGGCACATTCACAATAACACTTTTCTTTTCCGTATCTAATAACTCTTCATCAATTTCTTTAATAAACCTACTTTCCTTACAAGCATTTACTTGTCCATACATCATCCGACTTCTAGCATTAGATAAAAACAATTTTTCTTTAGCTCTTGTAATACCTACATAGCATAGTCTTCTTTCTTCTTCCACACCATCTGGTTCATTAAAACTATTTTGATGAGGGAACAATCCTTCTTCCATACCAACCAAAAAGACTACAGGAAACTCTAAACCTTTTGCACTATGAAGGGTCATTAAAGTAACAACATCACTCTCCTCTTTATGTTCTGATAAATCAGCTACTAAACTAATTTCCTCTAAAAAATCTCCTAAATCAACACTTCCAGTAGTTTCTTCAAAAGTAGCCGTAATACTTTTAAATTCATTTAAGTTATCCAATCGAAGTTCATTTTCTATATTTTCAGAATCCATTTCCAATTCGGATTTCATTCCTGATTTTACAAGAACATCTTCAACTAACTCTGTTAAACTCATGGTTTCACAATCTCTTTTTAATTCCAAAATCAAATTTTTAAAAGCAAGTTCTTTTCCACTAGAAATAGCATCAAACATACTAATTCCCTCAATATTAGCAATAGTTTCTAATTTATCAATAGAAGCATTACCAATTCCTCGCTTTGGAGTATTAATAACTCTTCGTAAAGAAATATCATCCTCTTTATTTTGAATAAGTCTTAAATAACTAATCAAATCTTTAATTTCTTTTCTTGAATAAAAATAGTAACTACCAACAACCCGATAAGGAATATTTGATTTTAGAAATTGTTCTTCAACAACACGAGCCTGTGCATTCGTTCGATAAAAAACAGCAATATCCTTTTTTTGATATCCTTCATCAAACAATTTTTGAATTTCATGAATAACCATTTGAATTTCATCTTTTTCATCATAGGCACGCATATACTTAATTTTAACACCATCCCCATGATGACTTCTTAAATCTTTTTCTTTTCTTTCTTTATTATTACGAATAACACAATTGGCAGCATCAAGAATCATCTTAGTACTACGATAATTATCCACCAAAGAAACAACTTTTGTATCTTTATAATCTTTTTCAAAATTCAAAATATTTTTATAATTAGCTCCTCGAAATTGATAAATAGATTGATCAGGATCTCCAACCACAAATAAATTTTTATTTTTACTAGCCAGTAACTTAACTAATTTATATTGCACTTCATTAGTATCCTGATACTCATCAATAAGAATATAACGAAATTTATTTTGATAATGTTCTAAAACATCAGGATTTTCTTTAAATAATAAGACAGGTAATCGAAGCAAATCATCAAAATCAACAGAATTACTTTTTTTAAGTTTTAAATTATATTCTTTATAAATATCAAAAGCAATTTTTTCCATATCTGATTGAAAGAATTGTTCAATCTCTGCATCACTAAGCATTTCATTTTTAATAAAACTAATACGATTACGAACATAAGAAGGAGATACATTTTTAGGTTCAATTCCTCTTTCTTTCAACATTTTTTTAATAAGACTAGTAACATCTTCAGTATCTAATATCGTAAAATTACGATCCATACCAAGTCGTAAAGCATTTTCCCGGATCACTCTTAATCCAAAAGAATGGAAAGTACCAACATAAGCTTCACATGCCTCAGTCATTTTCTCCAAACGTTCTTTCATTTCCTTAGCCGCTTTATTAGTAAAAGTAATAGCAAGAATTTGATAAGAAGGAACACCATCTTCAATTAATTTAGCAATACGTGTAGTAAGGACTTTTGTTTTTCCAGAACCAGCACCAGCAATAACTAAGCAAGGACCATCTTTATGACACACTGCTTCCCTTTGTAATTCGTTTAAACTGTTTAAATCTATCATGAATATCTACCCCAAAAACATTGTATCAAATTTCTGATAAAAAGTCTCTAATTTTAAGTAAAAAAATAACTTATAAAAAATCTATTTTTCATCAAGAGGTTTAAAAAATTCTCTTATATCAATATTTAATACTTCAGCAAATTTCCATAAAGTTCCTAAACTAAAAGTTTGATGATATTTTTTACTTTCAATATTCATTATAAAACCATCACTATAATTACATAGCTCAGCAAATTTGCTTTGTGTTAATCCCTTTAATTTTCGTTGCTTTTTTAGGTTTTGTGCTACAAGATAATAAATATAGTTTTCATCTTTTTTATTATTCATTATAGCACCACCTTTCTTCAAATATATTTTCTCACTTATTAGTTGAAAATATACTCACTTATTCGGTGAGATTTATGATATAATAAAATTAGGAAGGAGGAACATAACTTGAAAAAATGTAAATATTGCCAAACTGAAATTGACAAAAAGGCATCCGTATGTCCAAAATGCCAAAAGAAACAATCACACCCTATTAGATGGATAATACTTGGAGCTATAGCAATTGTTATTATAGGAATTGTAATAGGAAATAAAGAAAAAGAAAACTTTCAAAAAGAATATAACCAAAATGATATTGTAACTTATAAAGATGTTGAATATTCAATTACTAAAGTAGAAAAAACGACAGGATCAAATGTATATTTTCAAGCAAAAGATAGTTATGAATTTGTTAAGGTAACTATTAAAATTGAAAACAAAAGTAATCAAAAAATTTCTTATAATGCTTTAAATTTCCAAATGGTAAATGGTGATGGCATTGAAGCATCTGTATATAGTATTACAGCCGAAGATGATGTTCAATTAAATTTTGGTGAACTTGATGCAGGTGGAAAAATTGAAGGAGTAATAATTTGGGAACAAAAGAAAAATGATAAAGATCTAAAAGTGAGATACTATGAAAACGTTCTTTTTGATAACAATTATACTTTCCAGTGGACATTAGATTAAAACGTTTATATAAGCAACACACTAAAAATTTAAATAAAAGAGGTGTTGCTTTTTTATTTTTTGAAGTATTCCGTATCAAAAAAAATCAAAGACTAAGATCCTTGATAATTTAATTTTTTATTATATTTATGAATTATATTTCTCACATTTCTTAATCCATATTTTTCAATATCAGATTCATTTAAAATTTCTTCTGCAGTAATATCTGAATTTTTCAAATTCTTATTGATATATTCTTTAGCAACTTCTATAGTAATAGGTTTATATTCCAATACAGCATCAATTCTTCCCAACAACTCTTTGGAAAGTAAACCTTCAAAAGATGGAGTAGCATTTTTAGAAAATCCAACTTGTTCTCTTCCAATAACATTACTTGTCAAAAAAATAAATGTATGATCAAAACGAATTTTATTTCCTTTTCGATCGGTAATAAAACCTTCATCCAAAATTTGTAACAATAAATTTAATACCTTAGGATGAGCTTTTTCAATTTCATCAAATAAAATGGTGGAATAAGGATTTTCTCTTAAAGATTCAAAAGCATAAGTATCATCATATCCAATGTAACCTGCAGGAGAACCAAGTAACTTATTAATACTTTCAGAAGAAGAATATTCACTCATATCAATACGAATTAAATTTGTTTTTAAAGATTCACTAACTAACTTCACTGTTTCCGTTTTTCCAACACCACTGCCACCAACCAAAAGAAAACTCGTTCCTTTCTGTTTAGGGCATTCCATCACATCATATAATTTTTTTAATACTTCTTCCTGTCCCAAAATAGTTTTATTTAAATGTTCTTTCAAAGAATTCATCATTTGTTCATGAGGAGTACGAATACACATATGAGTTTTCGCTTCAATCATTTCTAAAATATCATTTTTAGTAATTAAAACATTTCTTTTTTTAGAAACATTTGATATTTCTTTACGTAATTTTTCTTCTAATGTAGCTTCTCTTATAGCTGTCTCATAATCTCCATTCTTAACACATTTTTCTTTTCTTTTTTGAACTTTCTCTAATTCTTTAGGAATTTTATTTTTTTGATTACGACTATACTTTAATTTAACCCTTGCACATACAGAATCAACAAGTTCAATCGTTTTATCTGGATTACATTTTGAAAACAAATATTCTTCACTGATATCATAAAAATCTTCTAAATTTTTAGCTGTTAACTTCACTCCATAATGTTTTTCAATATTTTTTCGAATTGCTTTCAAAATTTTTAACATATTTTCTTTATCAGGTTCTTCAATAGGAATTTTTTCAAATCTTCTATCTAAAGCTTTATCTTTTTCTAAGAATTCATGATATTCTTGCAAAGTAGTTGCCCCAATAACTTTGATATCACCACGAGCCAAATAAGGTTTCAAAATATCAGCCGCTGCAATTGCACCTTCTGCTCCACCAGCATTTACCATCGTGTGAATTTCATCAATAAAAAGAATAATATTTTGTTCACAAATCACTTCTTTAATAATTTTATGAAGTCTTTCCTCAAATTCACCGCGATATTTTGTACCCGCGACTAATGCCCCCATTTCTAACATAATAATTTCCATATTTTCTAATTCACTAGGAACTTCTTTTGCTTTAATTCTTCTAGCAAGCTCTTCTACTAAAGCAGTTTTTCCTACTCCAGCCTTACCAATCAATAATGGATTATTTTTTTGCCTTCTAAGTAAAGTCTCAATAATCCGTGTCATTTCTTCTTCTCTACCAACAATTTTTTCATTTTTATTAACAGAGTCACTTAAAGAAACTCCAATTTTTAAAATTTCTAAATTTTTCCTAGATTCTTTAGAAACCGTATATTTTTTTAATTTATTATAGATTTCATCAATAGGCAAATCAATACTTACTAACAAGCGAAAAGCGACTCCCTCAGCCTCTTCTAACATAGCCAAAAATAAATGACTTGGTGTAACAATACCTTTATTATTTTCTTCGGCATCCATATTAGCGAGCTCTATAATTTGTTTTAACATAGGAGTATATAAATTAAGTTCTTGCTCTTTACTAGCATTTCCAACAGCAAGAATTAACTCTTCTTTAAACCGATCATAAGTAATTCCATAATCACTAAGTAAAGAGGAAACTTCATTATCTTCACTCAAAATAGCAAGAAGTAAATGTTCGCTTCCTACATAGGGATGTCTTAATTCAAATCGTATATTCTCAGCTTTTTTTAAAATTAATGCAACTTCATATCCATAATTTTGAAACATAAAAAACCCTCCTTAAATATTCTATGTAAATTATGTTAAAATAGACGAATTTTTATGCAACAAAAACTTTTTAACTTTAAAATTTAATAAAGCGAACTAAAAAGCACATGAACAATTTTTATAACGTTATCGTTATATTTATTCAGCGATAAAAAAAGATCACTTTCCGTGACCTTTTAAATATATGTTAGAAGTGCAAATATAACAACTAAACATACAAGCATTCCTACAAAGAATTTCCAAATATAACTAAACCATTTTTTATAAGGAATCTTCATGTAAGAAAGACCAAATAATAAGGAAACACTAATTGGTGTTACAAATTGTATTAATCCATAAATTGTTAAATAAATGATAAATACAATATTTCCATTTGTTCCAGTAAAACTAACTAAATATGGATATAAAGAATAACCAATATAAGCTAAATCACTATGAAAAATAGATAAAATAAAGGCTTGTAATGTTGCAACAAATGGATTAAAGGCATTCTTAGTAATTCCAGCTATTGCATTAACTACAGTAGGGAAAAATGGTAAAAAGTCAATCAAAATAAGAGAAACATAAGCAAGTGTAATAAGCGCAACTGGTTTGCCAATTTTCTTAATACCTTCCCAAGCTTTTGTAAAAAATTCATTCCATTTGATTTTAGCTGCCAAAGCAACCACTACCGTCGCAATAGCGATAATAATAGAATAGTTAAATAAATACCAACTTCCAAATGGTTGAGCAACATTAGGAATATTTAACATACTACCAGTAGAATCACCCAATAAAGCAGCATAAGGTGCAAACTCACCAATTGTCCAATCCATCATATTCGTATGTAGATCCGTAAAGATCTCAATTCCAAATGCTTCTTCCCATGAAGTAAATCCTAAAACTAAGAAAACAAATAGAACAAATAAAACTAAAGCAATAGGCCAAACATTACTGCGTTTCTTTGTCTCACCAACAACAAAAGCTTCATCCATTTCTTCCGCTTGTTCCTTTTTTTCAGAAAAGTTCTTTTTAATAGTAACTGCATTAAAGAAACTAAATAACACATAAGTTAAAAGCAATATCCCAATACGAACTACAATTTCTGTTGTTAATGTAATTTCACTTCCACCATAAGATAACTGTTGAACAAAATCTCCTAATCCCTCAGATCCTACAGTCGCACCTAATACACCAACTAATAAAGAACCAAACGTACAAGCAAAAGTAGAAATTTTATTAAACCCAGCTTTTCTTAAAATAGCTACTAAAAATGGCATAAGTATGAATAATGCAATAGTATTATTTAAAACAGAAGCCAAAAGTGCAACTATTAAAGAAACCCCAAGTCCAAATAGAACTTCACAATGTTTCTTGTTTACTTTTTTAGCAATCCTAGAAACCAATGTTTTATACATTTCTGTGTCATTAACAATTCCATAAAAAATTCCTACAAAAACAAGATAGGCAATTGGAATGAAATAACTACCTATAGCATATGGAAATCCATAAAACAAATGGAGTAAGCCTAACCCTTCACCCATTTTTCCAGATTCAACATAAACTCCTGTACTATAAGAACCTGCTGGAATTAACCATGAAAATAAAACAATAAGTGCCAAAACAAAGAAAACTAGTTTTACTAAATCATGTTCCTTTAAAATTTTTTTCATTATATATTATCCTCCTCCAACTAAATTATAACAACAAAATTTAAAAAAGTTAACATTTTTAATAGCATTTAAAGTGAAAAATTAGTGAAAAAAGAAAAATATTATCTTAATGATACACTTTCTTATAATTTTTTATTTTACCTAATACAACATCACAAGGCTCTAATAATTCTTTTGGAGCAATTTCTAGTGCTCTAGCAATATCAAAAAGAGTTGTAATATGAATTCCTTTATGTCCATTTTCTAACAAGCTAATATAATTAGAAGTTTTACCAATTTTTTCAGCAAATTCCTCTTGAGTAAATCCTTTTAACAACCGATATTTTTTAATATTATAACCTAAACTTTTCAATTCTTTTTGATACATATCTTCACCCAAATAAATTGTACCGAACATCAAGTTTTTTGAACATTGACTCAAAGTCAAAGTTCTATCGTAAATAAGGGACAAAAAAAGAGATTAAATAAAATTAATCCCTAGGTTTCATCGTTGGAAATAAAATAACTTCCCGAATAGTATCTTGTTCAGTAAATAACATACATAAACGATCGATTCCAAAACCTATACCCCCAGCAGGTGGCATACCATACTCTAAAGCTTCGATAAAATCCATATCAATATCATTAGCTTCTTCATTTCCTAAATCCCGTTCTTTTAATTGTTCTTCAAAACGTTCTAATTGATCAATAGGATCATTTAACTCTGTATAAGCATTCGCAAATTCTTTCCCACCAATAAATAATTCAAAACGATCTACAAATCTAGGATCTTCAACATTTTTTCGAGTAAGTGGCGAAATCTCTACTGGATGTCCATAGAGAAAAGTTGGTTGAATTAATGTTTCTTCTACATATTTTTCAAAGAAAAGATTAATAATATGTCCAACACTTTTCTGATGTTCTAAAACTGGTATCTGATGAGCTTGAGCCAACGCCAAAGCCTCTTCAACAGTCATTTCTTGTTTAAAATCAATTCCTGTTTTTTCTTTAATTGCATCTACCATACTTACTTTTTTCCAATCACCACTTAAATCAATAGTCTCTCCACACCAATGATAAACATATTTACCAAAAACTTCTTTAGCAATAGTTTTAAACATACTTTCCGTAAGTTCCATCATTCCATCTAAATTAGAATAGGCAAGATAAGCTTCCATTAAAGTAAATTCAGGATTATGTTTAGGATCCATCCCTTCATTACGAAATACTCTACCAATTTCATACACAGCATCAAGTCCACCAACTAAAAGTTTTTTAAGAGGAATTTCAAGAGCAATTCTTAAATACATATCAATATCTTGAGCATTATGATGAGTAATAAAAGGTTTAGCTGCAGCTCCAGTTAAAACAGAACTTAAAACAGGAGTTTCTACTTCAACAAAATGCCGTTCATCCATAAAATTTTGAATAGCACGAATAATCTTAGGTCTTAGAAAAGCTACATTTCTAGCCTCATCATTCATAATTAAATCCAAATAACGTTTACGATATCTTTCCTCAACATCATTAAGTCCATGAAATTTTTCAGGTAATGGTTTTAAAGACTTAACTATATGAGTATATTCCAAACATTTAATGGTAATCTCTCCAGTTCCAGTCTTCATGACATATCCTTTTACTCCAACAATATCTCCAATATCTGCAGATTTAAACAAATTATAAACATCTTCCGAAACATCATTAATAGAAATATAAACTTGTATATTTCCACAACGATCATGAATAGAAAAGAAACTTGCTTTTCCCATTTTTCGAATAAATAAAATACGCCCAGCAACAGATACCATATGTTTTTCTTCTTCTAACTCTTCATGACTTTTTTCTTGAAACTGTTCTTTAATATGGATAGAATAATCACTAACATCGTACTTTTCCCCAAAAGGTTTTACTCCCATATCCATTAATTTTGTTAATTTTTCTCTTCGAACTAATTCTTGTTCCGTAAATTCTCTCATACTCTCACCCTTCTAAATAAAAAAGAGGTTTCATCCTAGAAAGGACGAACAACCTCTAATGCCCGCGGTACCACCTTAATTCATGTAAAACATGCTCTTTTAAGTTTTAACGAGCTTCCCCGAATACACTCCAATGCTTTTTTCATAAATTCATTTTTAATAAGTTCCACCAGCCCTTATCTCTCTTGAAAAAATAAAAAATACTACTCCATCTTCCCCGTGTTTGTGAATATAATATACGAAATTTTCAAAAAATTGTCAAGAAAAAATTGAGTCTAAACCATTGAGGACAAATTAATATTTTTTAAACAAATTATTCTTTATTTAATACAAGTCGATAAGGATGATTAACACTTCCATTATTAGAATCAAAAACCAATTGAACATTTGTCTTTAAATATAAAGAAGGATAGGTACCAAGAGGATAGGTAGAACCATGACTAACATAAATAGATAAATTAGGAGCAATTCCAAAAATATAAAAATCATTATCGATTTTGGAAGTAAGTGTCCAAATATACGAAGAATCATTTTCACTTGGTTTTATCCAACTGTTTTGATAACAATCCAAAACATAATATTCATTAAGATCAGGATCATATAAATTTTTTGATAAACAACTTTCTCGGCCATCGGCTCCTCCACTAGTGGAATATCCATAATCACTAGGATAAATAAGCCCAATTCCATGAAAAATATTAGAATCACTACTCTCTGTATTCCATTTAATAGCTTGATCACTATAGCTATTACTTCCACGTTCCATTTTATAAAAATCGGTAACAGAAACAGTATCTGAATTTCCATACCCTAAATTCCAAATAACACTATCATCAACCATTTCACGTGATAGATCATTAAGTCCTTTTACTTCACCATCAAGAAAATTACAATCTTGTACAGATTCCATATAGCAATTACTAGTTCCATTAATACTATAATAATAATCATTATTTAACATTTTCATTAAATTAGCTTTAGTCCAATCATTACTCCCATAATCACTATTAGAACTACCTACCCCATTTAATTTATAATCCCAACTATAATTGCCAATAGAACTAGCTCTTATTATTTTTACTCTTTGTTCTACTTCAGAATCACTTATCATGACATTTACAAGTCCTATAATTCGCCATAATTCATTATTAAACCAGACATAGTTATTTGGATCATTACCTGCATATCGATATTCAGTTTTAGAAAATCCCGGATCATTTAATGTACCCTTTACTTCATTATGAAAAACTTCATAAAGTCCATCTCCACTTGTAACAACTGGTACGCCATGTCCCATAATGAATATTCCTTTCACAAAATAGAGATTACATTTCGTCCTAGAACTACTCATTTTTCTTACTTGAACGGTAAAATCTTCTGTAAGGGCAATTTGAATATTTTGATCTTTCTCACCATTTACTTCACAAAAACTATTTTCTTCATCTAAAACATATCCTTCATCCTGAGATGGCATTTCTTTTTGAATTTCTCCATCTGTATAAAAAACAAAAGATAAATCACCTATATCTTCGATTGTTCCATTTATAATATTAAAATTATGATTTACTTCAAAACTTGCAAATGTCTTATATAGGATTACACTGCCTATTAGTAATATACAAATGATAGTAAATAAAACAACACCGATCATCTTATTATTTCTCTCTTTAAATCTCCCTAATTTCATAACAATACCCTTTCCATTTTCTCAAAGTTATTTACTTTTAGAAAACAGAAAAAAGATACGATAAAATGAGGATTTATTCATTACTTGACTACAAATATCCAAAATATTATTTTCAAATAACCAGAAAAGAGTTATAATAATTACAACAAATAAAGATAA
>CANPWX010000019.1 GCA_947585065.1 uncultured Bacilli bacterium
CCTGTTCCTCCAGTCCAATATAAACTATTATTCACATATTCTCCTAATTGTTCTGCTTCACTAAGATAGTCTAATTTATTTTGATCGAAACCATCATTTAAAAGTTTCATCAAATCGCTTTCACTCCACTCATTGATCCCCCATTCTCCATTTACATTAGAACCTGAAGTATCCCAGCCGAACTCTCCAATAGACTCATCTTTCACTAATTTTACTCTTTGACCTTCTGGGGTATTTACGAGACCTATGATTCGCCAAACTTGTTCTTCTATATTCACATAGTTGTGAACATAATCCGTATTATCATCTGTATAATTTGGCCCTGCATATCTTAATTCTGTTTTTTGTAATCTTGCTTTATAAAAAGGATCTTGTATATAAGTAATATTTGCATCTGTATGATCCACTTCATATAATCCAGAATTTCCACTATCTTCTTGTTCTTTAGATAATGCAAGTATGGTATCTATTAATGTTTTCTTTGCTTCTTTTGTATAGGTTGCTATAATACTCACCTTACTTGCAAATGTTTTATTCATCGCATCTGTATCATCCATCGTGATATCCTCATCCATCCACAATCTTAATTCAAATGTTTTTTCTTCTTCCTTTGTCATATATCCTATTTGTAATTGATAGCTTTCTACAGCATCATTTACTGTAGTTCTAGCTATTTTATTCTTTGTTAATAAATGAATTGTTCCACTTTTATTTACTTCATTTAGTTTTTCTTTTACGAATCGACTATCTAATCTATTATTTTCTAAAGACACTCCTTTTGATTTACTTAATACTTCTAAATTAATTTGATATTTGACATTATCTTTACAATTATTTTTTATTGTAAAAGTAAATGGTTTTAACTTTTCTCCTTCACTATCTAAAATAGGGTATCCTTTCTCTATTTGAATAGGATCTTTTTCGTTCATTAATGTTACATCAAAACAACTTGTTGCTAAATTATTATCATTTTCTTGTCTTAACACTAGTACCCAATAAGCATAAGAAATGCCTACTACACTTAATAATATGATAGTTATTCCTAAAAAAATTAATGAAGTTTTTCTTTTTTTCATACCCACTACTCCTACTTAATAATATAACCACGTATTACTTTGCTATACTTTTTATCTCTTAACCTAATTATAACTAAACGGCTATAAAAAATCAAGGCATAAAAAACAAGGAAACAGAATAATTGTTTCCCTATTCAGTATTACTTTTTGAGCCTATATTCTCTTCAATATACGGTCAAAGCAAGATGCACTTTTTTAATACTGGTGTGCACAATATTAGTATAATCTTGCTTTATTTTTTTATCATTCCTATTTTTTCCAAACGAGCTGCTTCCTCTGCATTAATAGCAATCGCAATAACAATAACATAAGCAATAATATAAAACCAAAGCATCAAAACAACGAAATGAGCAAGCCCACCATATAATATATCATAATGAGCAAAATGACTAACATAAAAGGAATAAACACCCGTCGCGATAACAAATCCTACTGTTGTGAAAATAGCACCCTTGGTTGTTGCAGAACTAGGAATACTTGTATCTGGTGCAAGAGTATATATAATTTTAATAAGTAAAAAGATTAGCAACCAAGAAACAGGGCCTTTGGATAAATTAATGAAGAAAACAATTGTAAAAGTAACCGTTTCATTTAAATTTACATAACGAACCATTTCAATAAACTTATCCCCAAAAGCTGGAACTAATAATAGAAATAAAATTAAGATAATAAATATAAATGTCATTAAAAATGCTTTGATCATTCTTTTCATGTATCTGGAGTTTTCACAATTATATAGTTGATTAGATGTAACAATCACTGAATTCGCACCCGTACTTGCCGCGACAAAAGAAACTATAAGAGGAATAAAAAATTCAGGTGTAAAACGAATATCTTCAATCATTGGCATGATAAGAGATCGAATATCTTCTCCAAAAGCTTTTAACAAAAAATTACCAATAAAATCAAAAGATACATGAAAAAACATTGCCCCATGAATAATTAAAGTTACCATTGGCACGACTGCTAAAAGAAAAAAGAAAGCAAGTTGTCCAGGTAATACTAACATCTGTGGTTTACGTAGCATCTTCCATAATCTTTTTAAGATATTTCTTACTTTCTCAATTAATTTCATTTTTCTTCTTCCTTTTTTAATTCTTTTTGTTTTTTAATATCTAATATACATTCATTTAAAGCATCTTCAATATTTTTCAAATCACTTTCAATCATACTATAGGATAATGTTACCCCATATGGAGAAGGTAAATTTTTAAAATCCTTTTTTAATTTATTAATGTAACTAGTAATTTGTTTAGAATTATATCCTACTAAATAAACAACAAATTCATTTCCATCCGTTCGAATAATATCCGAATTATCTAATTGATTTTTAATCAAGCTATTTGCAGCAGCCCGAATCTGTTTATCGCCTTCTTCATAACCTAATGTATCATTAATTTCTTGAACTTTATCTAAATCAATCATAATTATACTTTGTGGATAAATTGTATTTTTATTCCAATTTGGTAAATTTTCATTCAAATAATTACGATTTTTTAAAGAAGTTAACTGATCAATATATTTTAAACGATCCTCTTTTTTCACTTTCTTTTGCATTCTTACTTTTTTACTAGACAAATAGATAACGATTAAAAGAATAATAGCTAAAAAGATTACATAAAGAGCATATTTAGCAACAGTAGTAATAAACGATCCTCTTTTTTCAGTTAATTTAGCACTGTAATAACCTTGTTGAACCAAAGCATGTGGATCTAAATAATTGATATATTTAGATAGTAAAGTATTCAGTGTATCAGACCCTTGAGAACGGAATACATAAGTTTGAGGAGTAACCTCATAATAACGGCTAGTAAAATGTTTTAAAATTCCATTTTGAAGAAATACTCCTTTTTCATGATCAATAGCAATTAATACATCTTTCTTTTTTAATACATCATTTAATTTATTAGAAGAATAAGTTTCTAAATGATAACCCTTAGACTCAAGATACTGAGCCAAAAGAGTATTCTCTTCTACATAGATAGAATAATTTTTAAAAGATTCATTAGATTCCAAAACAATAGGATTTGACTCATGAACATAAATATCATAACGAATAGGAATAGATGTATCAATCACAACTCCATTATTTAAAGTCGTATCATAACCACCATAAAGAGTAATTTTTCCATTATTAAAATCTCGAATCATTTTCTTATCATTATTATATTTTGTATATTTCATTTCAACATCAGCAAAATTTTCAAAAGAAGATAAAAATTCACTAAAAATACCACCAAACTTACCATCACCAAAAACTTCATAAGGAGCATGAACACGATATCCATAAACAATAGGTAATTTCTGTAAATAAGCCATAGCAGCATCTTTAATATTTAAATTAGTCTGAAATAATATTTTTTCTTCTTTAACCATTTTTTCATTCAAATAATCTTCTATCCAACCAATAGAATATTTTTTCATAATACGAAATAATACACTGTTAGATAAATCCTCAGCATAGTAATATCTTTTTAAATCACTAAAATGATAAATAATAGTATAATTTTTTGCTAAAATCAAATTCATATATTCAATTCTTGGTACAATTAAATACGATACTGCCCCTTGTTCCAAAGAAGCCCAAAGCTCATCCTCTGTATTGTAAACAGTATAAAGATTATTAGGTCCTAAATAATTTTTAACAAAATCAGCATCACTTTCTAAAATACCAATTCTTTTTTCCTGAATAGTTTGAATAGAAGAAATGAACTCTTTAGAAGGACTAACAAGAATAAAATGATCTTCATAAAACGTAATAGCACTTGTAGGAATACTATTTCCAACCCTAAAAACTAAATCAGAAGCTTCCTCATTACGATTAATAGTAATAGGATTCAATTTTAAATTATATTCTTCAGAAAAATCTTTCAAAAAACTATAAAAAATACCTTCTCCTAAATTTCCAAAAATATTACTATTATTAATAACAGATAAATTTTGTAACTTTGTTTCATTTTCACTAATCCAATGTCTTTCCTCTGAATTTAACTTTGTACCATCATCAAAGAAGAAAACAAAGAAAAGAAGAATAGAAAGAAGAACAACACCAAAGAAAAGAAACAAAACTCCTTTTAATTTTTTCATAAAAGACTACTCTCCTTCCGAAGTAGAAGGCATTGGATTATTGTTATTCCAAATAACAATCGAACGATTAATATTCTTCGCACCCATTAAAGTAAATCCAGGAGAAGTCTCACTAGCATCAGAAACTAAAGTAAAATGAATATCATAAACAGATTGATCTTCCTCACTGATCACTTCTAAAGCAGTATTAGCAATTTCCTTTGCTCGATCTAAAGTAACATTTTGAAATTGAATTCGAATATAAATAATCTTACCTTGACTATGAACATCAACACCAAGTACAGTATCACTCTCAGTTAATTTATCTACAACAGCCGTTTTCTCTTCCTCAGTAAAAGGATAATTTTCCATTCCATCTAAACGTTCCCCATAAGGAGATTTATTCCCGCCAAAAAACATATTGACACAGACCACACTAATAACAATGATACAAATTAAAATAATCACACTAAAAAGGATCAAGATTCGATTATTGTACCAAATGTCTTTTAATTTTTTCATATACTCACCCATTTTTCGATTTGCATATTTATTATACCTTAAAATTAATAAATTGGAAAGAACTTTCGATTGAAAAAAAATCCAATGTCAGAAAACAAAGGATTTTACTCACTAACACGATTTTTACGAAAACGCATTTTAGGATCTAAAATAGCTTTTCTAAGACGAATATCACTCGGTGTCACTTCAACATACTCATCATCTTCAATAAATTCTAAAGCTTCTTCCAAAGAAAATTTTCTAGCCTTAGTTAAATTAATAGCTTCATCCGATCCACTAGCTCGTGTATTAGTTAAATTTTTATTTTTACAAGGATTCACATCCAAATCATTATCACGATTATGAATACCAACAATCATACCAACATAAACATCAGTAGCTGGTTCAATAATTAAAGTACCACGATCTTGTAAATTCCATAAAGAATAACCTAACGCTTTTCCATTCTCCATAGAAACCATAACCCCGTTCTTACGTCCTTCAATTGGTCCAACATATGGTTTATAATCTTCAAAACTACGAACCATAATTCCTTCTCCCTTAGTGTTTGTAATAAAAGCACTTCGATAACCAATAAGGCCTCTAGTAGGAGCCAAAAATTCTAAATGAGCATAACCATCTTCATTAGTAGAAACAACTTCTAATGTAGCTTTTCTTTCTTGTAAATCACTAATAATCGTGCCTTGATACTCACTCGGCACATTAATAATGACTCTCTCAAAAGGTTCATATTTCTTGCCATCTCTTTCTTCCATCAAAACTTCAGGCTTTGAAACACAAAGTTCATACCCTTCTCTTCGCATATTCTCTAGCAAAATAGATAAATGAAGTTCTCCACGTCCACTCACTTTATAACCATCAGAATCAGGCAAAGCCTCCACTAAAAGTCCAACATTAGTTTGAAGTTCTCTTTCCAAACGTTCTTTAATATGACGAGTAGTCAAAAATTTTCCACTTTTTCCAACAAAAGGTCCATCATTAACTAAAAAATTCATAGATAACGTAGGTTTTTCAATCATAATAGGAGGAAGTCCATCAGGATGATTTTTATCACAAACAGTATCTCCAATAGAAATATCTGCACATCCAGCAATTGTAACAATATCTCCATAATAAACGACATCTTTTTCAACACGTCTTATTCCTTCATTTACAAAAAGTTTAGTAACACGAAAAGACTCCAAATCACCGTGATTTCTCACCAAAGAAACCGTCTCACCAACTTTAATTACACCACGACTAACACGTCCAACTCCAAGTCTTCCTAAAAAATTATCATATTCTAAATTACTAATTTGAAGTTGAAGAGGATCATTTTCACTTCCTTGAAAAGGTTCTACTTGTTTTAAAATAGTTTCTAAAAGAGGTTCAATATTCACACCTTTTTCTTCTAAACTATACTGAGCAATCCCGTCTCTAGCAATTCCATAAATAATTGGAAAATCAAGTTGTTCATCCGTAGCATTTAATTCCATAAATAAATTAAAAGTCATATCTACAACTTCTTCAGGTCTAGCATTTGTTTTATCAATTTTATTAATAAATAAAATAGGTCTTAAGTTTTGTTCCAAAGCCTTCTTTAAAACAAATCGAGTTTGAGGCATAGGTCCCTCTGCAGAATCCACAATTAAAATAACAGTATCTACAGTTTTAATAACACGTTCTACTTCACTAGAAAAATCCGCATGTCCTGGAGTATCTACAATATTAATTTTATAATCTTTATATCGAATAGAACAATTTTTAGAATAAATGGTAATACCTCTTTCTCTTTCAATAGTATCACTATCCATAACACAATCAACAATTTCTTCATGTTCATGAAATGCACCATTTTGTTCTAATAATGCATCAACTAATGTACTTTTACCAGCATCAACATGGGCAACAACAGCAATATTAATAATCTTATCCATAACATATACTCCCCTTCAAAATAAGTCACTAAACGATAATACTACAAAATTTCTCATTTTTCAAGTATTTTTGACATTTAAAATTTCTCGAATGGAAAATAAAAAAAAGAATTAGTCTTTCTTATCACTTAAATTAATACTTTCTAATTCTTTACCATTAATCCTATCCTTTTTCGGAAGTTCTATATTTTTTTCTACTTTTAACCCATGACTTGCTTGAATATTCTTAAACCATCGTGTAAATACATTCATAAATACCATAATAGCTACGATAATATAAACAATATCAATAACAAAACCCCATATCGTAGTCACAATAGAACTTTGAAGAACTTCAAACAAACTATCTCCCAAATTTTCCACAAAAATAAACGGAATTTTAATCAAACAAATCAAAACAATTAATAGAAAAAGATCAAAAAAGATTTTCAAATTTTCACGAAAACTATTCTTAGACATCACATCAACCACATGACGAATAGTTTCAAATAATTCTTCAAACTGACGATAGAAAAATCCCTTCTTTTGACTAATTTTTTTAGAATCAATTCCTCTTTTAAAATAAATAGTATCTCGAACAGAATTTACTGAACCAAAAATCTTTAGAAGATCACTTTCCATATTTCCTTCATTTCTTTTTTCATTTAATAAATTTTTATAATATTGAATCTCCTCTGCTACTGCTTCATTAGTCAAAATATTTAAAGACTTTTTTAAATTTTCAAAAAATACTTCTTCTTTCATATTACAACTTCCTTTCTACTACAATCTTTTTATATAAATTTACTTTATTACGAACAATCCGATGAACAACAGTTACTTTTTCTTCTAAATGTTTTTCAAAGGTATATTCTACCACTTTTATTATATCAGAGTTTTCATTAGATATCCTATTTTTTTCTAAATCAATTAAGAAATAAGGACAATCTTTCTGTAAATAAAATCCTTCATCTGTCTCATCTTCCACAATTTCTTCAGGCAAAAACAACACACTTGTTCCCTTTTTTAAAGAAGCAATATAAAAACAATCGTTCTCACCAACATTTTGAATAGGAGCAAGTAACCGTTTTGAAGAGGCTTTCAAATAAGAAGAAGTAATCTTTTTATTATCTTTTAAAAAGACATTAATAGAACCCTGAAGATCCGTTTTTTCGATTTTTCGAACTTTTTCTACTAATAAAGAAATAGAATCAAGACAACTCTCTACACTTTCCAAAGAAAGATTTTTAAAATATTTAATTGCAATCATAATATTATTTGGATTTTTCATTTTATTAATAAACTGTTGAACAGCATAAAAAGGATCCGACTGACTAAAAACATTCTTAGCTAAATAAAAATAACTAACTAACATTTCTTGTTCTTCTTTACTCCTAGCCTGATAAACACTTTCTAAAAAATTCATATCATTTTCAAAAGAAGAATTAACCTTTTTTGGTTCTTCTTCCAAGACAGGTTCATCAATTTTTAAATTATCAAATTCCAAAAAATAATCTCCTATTGTCCGAATATCCAAATCAGGAATAACCGTATATTTTTCCTGAATTCTTTGAATTTCATTTTCTTTATAATGCTCATAACGAACAATATTATGAAGAGTACTTTTTTCTTCAATTTCTTGGAAAGCAGCCTCCATATCTCCTTTTTTTCCAAAAAGGCCCTTCTTTTTTTCTTTAAGTAGTTGCATTTTTTGATTAACAACAGCTATTTCTAAAGGAACTCGAATCAGTTCATATTTATTTTTTAAAAAACCTTCATCAATCTCTAAACTTTTTAAAAAATCAACGAAACAAAAAATAATTTTTTCTAAAGTATCTTTATCATTTAAAGTTTTCATAGAAGTTTTCCATTGATTTATTTCATTTTCATAATTTTCTAAAGGTTTTTCTTTGACACTAGGAATCCGTTCTTGATTGTTATCATAAGCACTCCACTCATCCATAAATTCATTTTGTTTTAAAATCCATTCATTAGTCAACTGTATAAGATTATGATAAGTTGTATTTTGAATCGTTAATTTAGTTTCAATAATCTGAATAAGAAGTGCAAAAGTTCTTTTTAATTTTTGAATATAATTACGTTCCATTTCCCCTTTTTCTTCCAAATCCAATTCTTCAATCTTTGAATTTTCTTGAAAAGTAATCTCAGGAGTTAAAACTTTATAATCATTTAAAACAATTTGAACATCTTTTTTCTTCTTTTTATAAATATAGTAATTTTTCAAAAAATCATCCGCATCATTCTCATCTTTTGGTATAAACAAACGAGACAAAGAACCATAAAAAGAATCTTTGAATGTAAAAAGAATTCCTACTCCTTCTTCTCCCTCATAGAGAAAAGGTTCTTTTTTGTAAGAATAAAAACCATATTTATGAAAAATTTTTAAAAGAAGTTCTTTTTCCACTTTTCTAACCCCAATTCTAAATCTATTATATCATAAGATAGAGATTTGTGATATACTAAAGTTAAGGAGTTGATAATTTTGAAAGTTACCGTTTTAAATCAAGAAAAAAAAGAAAGAAAAAATTCATTTTATTCATCGATTGCATTACTAATTTTAGGAATTGTTTTAACATTCCATTCACAAGAATTAATTAGCATGATATTCATTATATTAGGATTTATAGTTTTATTATATGGAATATTTAAAGTCTCCAATTTTTATAAGTTAAAAACACAATTACAATATGAAGATAATGAATTAATAACCACTGGTATTTTATATTCAATTTTTGGACTAATTGTAATCTTACTATCTAGCTTTTTTGCAAGTGCAATTAAAATAGTAACAGGAATATGGCTAATTTTCCTAGGAATGACAAAAATAAAAACAGGAATGTTTTTTAAAAATGTCGATTCGAAAAACTTTACAATCCAAACCATTGCCGGGATTGTTTTAATAGTATTAGGAATCTACACAATCTTAGCAAATAATGTTGTATTTATATTCATAGGAGTTGCTTTAATAATTTATTCCATCTTAGATTTAATAGACTTAGTATTAAAAAAATAAAAAAACTGTCCAAACAACAGTTTTTTAATTAGTTTTTTTATTTGTTTTTGACTTTGTAGATGGATTTGCTTTTTTAGTACTCGTAGTTTTTTTCTTCGATGAAGTATTTGAAGATTTTTTGGATTGATTAGTTTTAGTAGATTTTTTCTTAGTTGTATTCGTTTTTTGAGTAGTTTTTTTAGCAGGTGCTTTTTCTTCCACTATTTTTTCTTTAACAATTTGCTCTTTCTTTTCTGCACTTTTTTCTTTATCAGCAACTATCTTTTCTTCTTTTTCTACTTTGGCTTCCACTTTATTGGTAGGTTTATCATCATCTTGTCTAGCAAAATAAATAGTAACACCTATAATACCTACTGCAATTAATAAAACAATCACCGGTGCAATAAAATTATTTTTAATATTAGCATACAAAACTTCTCCATAATCACCAACAATAGAAGCAATAGGACTTTGAGTATTTTCTTCATAAGCATCCTTAATAGCTTGTTTTATTTTTTCATCAGAACTAGATCCATATCCACTAAAAGACTGACTTCCAATTACAATATAAGGAACACCATCCGCTTCATCGCCCATTCTTTCAGCAGCATCCTGGAACACAGAGATATATTCGGAATGAGCTTCAATATCTAAATTACGTACCTCAAACAACTTACCATATTCTGCACTCTTTTTTAATTTTTTTAAAAAAGATTTAGCATTTTGACAATGAGGACAAGTCGTACGAGAAAAAAGATAAACAACAACCTTATCATTACTTTCTGCTTGAGTAACAAGAAAACTACTAAAAAAAGCTAATAAAATGGTAAAAAGAATTAAAAATTTCTTTTTCATTATACACACTCCTCATATTTAATTATAACAAAGCTCTAAATGAAATTCTAGTCCTTTTATATTATTTTAAAAACTAATTCCCTAAATTAAAGATCGATAAAATATCTTCTCCTGCATAATTAGTAGGTAATTCCCCATTCCATTTTTCAATAAATTTTTGAATTAATACTTCTTTTGTTAATGTCTGTTTTAATAAATCATTCACCTGTTTGGTTGCATTTGCTTCTACTAATTTTGCCTCAGCCTCTAATTTTGCCTTTTCTAATTGTTGCTCTGCCACTTGTTTAGCTTCAATAGCATTCGAATATTCTTCACTAAAATTAATATTAATAATATTAAATTCATCAATAACAATTCCATATTTTTCTACTTTTTCTTGCAAAGTCTTTAAAGCTAAATCAGAAACTTCATTCCTTTTCGTAATTAATTCCTCCGCATTGTATTTCGAAATAACCGATTTTACAGCTTCCTCAATTGCCGGTTGAAGAATAATACTTTCATAGTTTTTCCCAACATTTTTATATAAGGTAACCACCATATCAGATTTTACTCGATAATTAACAGCAAGACTAGTAGAAACATCTTGTAAATCCTTACTAGCGGAAGAAGTTTCAATTTCCGTTTTTTGAACTTTAATGCTCATCTTCACAATATTTTCAATATAAGGAAGTTTTAAATT
>CANPWX010000020.1 GCA_947585065.1 uncultured Bacilli bacterium
TTTATGGGTATGGGAATGAATGCTGCTGGAAATATGATGAACCAAATGAATCAACCAGAAACAGGATCTAGTTATCAGCCTAATTTTGGTGGAGTAAGTAATATAGAAAATCCAACAGAAAAATTATTAGAAATGAAGAAATTACTAGATGCTGGTGCAATTACAGAAGAAGAATATAATAAAATAAAAAGTCAAATTTTAGGATTATAGTATGGAAAATAAAGTAGATAGTAGTCCTACAATAATTCAAACGGATACTTTAGCAAAAGATGGTCAAAATAAATGTCCAAAATGTGGAGCGACCGATATTTCTCTAAATGAACAAAATGGAAAATTAAGATGTAATTATTGTCGATTTGAATTTGATTCAGGAATACTTTCTGGTATGGTAAGTGATATTAGTCTTTTAGAAGGAGAAGTAATTGCCTCTGGAGCTACAGATATCCTTGGTGATACTTCTTCAATCATTACGTTAAAGTGTTCTAGCTGTGGAGCAGAAGTTGTAATTGATACGAAAGATGTTCCTCAAGCAAGATGTCACTGGTGCCGTAATATGTTGTCTATAAATCATCAAGTGCCAAATGGAAGTGTTCCAGATGTTGTATTACCTTTTGGTATTCCTAAAGAAGATGCTAAAAAAATCATTGAAGATTTTGTTAAAAAACGGAGCTTCTTTGCTCATCCTAAATTTAAAGAAGAATTTTCTGTTCAAAATATTATGGGTGTATACTTTCCTTATATGCTAGTAGATTGCAATGCTCATGCTACATTTTCTGGAACGGGCGAACATTTAAATCGAGTATATTATCGAGGAACTGGGGAAAATAGAAAAACCTATTATGATGCGGATTTATATAAAATAGTAAGAGATTTTGATGTCACGGTGTGTGGCCTTAGTGTGGAATCTAGTTTCGATAAGTTAAGTCATTCTTTAGAGAATACTAACAATGTGATTAATGCGATTATGCCTTTTGATATTCAAAATTGTGTGAGATTTAATGCTAATTATTTAAATGGATATACTTCGGAAAAAAGAGATGCGAATATTGATGTTTTAAAACCGTTGGTGAACAGTGAATGCAAAGATGTGATCCGATTTGCTTGCAATGATACAATCAAAAATTACGATCGTGGAGTATTATGGGAACAAGAAGATGTCGCGGTGAAAGGAATGCAATGGAAAAGTGCTTATTTACCTGTTTGGCTTTATAGTTACTTAGAAGTAAGAGGAGAAGAGAAAATTCTGCATTATGTCGCGGTAAACGGAAGAACAAAAGAGGTGATGGGAAGTATTCCAATTTATTATTCTCGTTTATTTTTAGTATCTTTGTTTATTGAAATATTAGGTATTCTTGTTGTAGTTTTTATTGATTTTGAATATAACTGGCTTTTCTTACTTTCTGGGTTTATTTTTTTCCTTTTTATGCTTACAAGATATCGAAATCAAAATGCAAGGCATCATCATGAAACAGAAACCCAAAAAGAAGTTTCTAATTTAGCTACAAAAGATGAATTTATTGAAACAAGAACTGGACTTATGAATGCGAGAATGATCGGTGCCAATAATGAATATGTTTCCAAAGTAGAGGTACCTAGTTCAAAAGATGATTTAAATAAACAATTTTAATATTGCAATTCTAAGAAAAAAGTGTTACGATAACTTCGTAAATCAGTGATCAAAAGACATGAAAAAAGAAATATTTTTTTAAAGAGAGTTTGGTAGGGTGGAATCCAAATAGAAAAATTCTTTTTTTACTCCTTTTGTAGAGGCCTAATAAGGCACGGATTTTGTCCGTTAAAAAAATAAAGTGAATTTAAGGATGGTACCGTCTCTTTTTGTAGACTCCTATAGGTATCATCTTTTTTATTGATTAGAAAGAAGGAAAATGTATGGAAAATATGAAAGAAAATGAATATTTAAGTAAACTAAATCATAGTTGCGCACATCTAATGGCTCAAGCAGTAAAACATATCTATCCCAATGCTTTGTTTTGGGTTGGACCAGTCATTGAAGAAGGATTTTATTATGATATGGATTTAGGTGGTGTAACATTAACCGAAGAGGATTTAGAAAAAATTTCCAAAGAAATGAAAAAAATTAGTAAAGATGGAAAAAGAATTATCCGTGAAGAAATTAGTAAAGAAGAGGCTTTGGAAAAATTTAAAAATGATCCTTATAAAATAGATTTAATTGAAAATTTTAAAGAAGGAGAAGTTATTTCTTGTTATTCTCAAGGAGATTTTACAGATCTTTGCAGAGGACCTCATGTTGAAAGTGTAAAAGAATGTAAACATTTTAAACTTTTAAAGTTTAGTGGTTCTTATTATAAAGGAGATCCTAAAAATAAAGTACTTCAAAGAATTTATGGTGTATGTCTTCCAAGTGAAGAAGAACTTAGTCAATACTTAGAAGAATTAGAAGATCGAAAATTAAGAGACCATCGTAAAATTGGAAAAGAACAAGAATTATTTATGAACCACGAACTTGTTGGGGCAGGTATGCCTTTGTGGTTACCGAATGGGGCTATTATTCGAAAAGAATTAGAAAACTATATTTATGAAAAAGAAAAAAAATTAGGATATCTTCATGTTTATACTCCATGTGTTGGAACAGTAAATTTATATAAAACTTCTGGGCACTGGGATCACTATAAAGAAAATATGTTTCCTAAAATGCAAGTAGATGATGAAGAATTTGTTCTAAGACCAATGAACTGTCCTCATCATATGTTAGTTTATAAAAATAAACCACATTCTTATCGAGACTTACCAATACGAATTGGGGAATTTGCAACGGATTTCCGTTATGAAGCAAGTGGAGCCGTAAAGGGATTAGAAAGAGTTCGTTGTATGTGTCAAAATGATGCTCACCTTTTTGTAACCAAAGAACAAATTAAAGAAGAATTTCAAAAAGTAGTGCGTTTAATATTAGATGTATACCAAGATTTTGGAATTAAAAATTACAAATTTCGTTTATCATTAAGAGATAAAAATGATAAAGAAAAATATTTTGATGATGATGAGATGTGGGATAATGCCGAGAATAAACTTCGAGAAGTATTAAATGATTTAAAAGTGGACTATTTTGAAGCAATTGGTGAGGCAGCATTTTATGGACCAAAATTAGATGTGGAAGTAAAACCTGCAGTTGGGCCGGATGTAACTTTATCCACTTGTCAATTAGATTTTTTACTTCCAAGACGTTTTGATTTAACTTATATTGATTCTAATGGAGAAAAACAAGTTCCTGTAGTTTTACATCGTGCAATTTTTGGAACCTTTGATAGATTTACTGCATTCTTAATTGAAGAAGTGAAAGGAATATTTCCATTATGGCTTTCTCCAACTCAAATCAATGTCATTCCTGTAAATAATGAATATCATTTGGAATATGCGAAAGAAATTTTTGATTTATTACAAGATTTGGGATATCGTGTGAAATTAGATAGTCGTGAAGAAAAATTAAGTTATAAAATGAGAGAATCCGTAATTCAAAAAATACCTGTGACTGTTATTTTAGGACAAAAAGAAATGGATAGTAGTTCAATTTCTTATCGCGTTTATGGAAGTGAAGAAACGATCACAGTTTCTAAAGAAGAATTTTTAAATTATTTAAAAGAAAGAATAGAAAAGAAAAATTAAGGGCTGTTGGGAAATTAGATGATTAATTTCCTAACAGTTTTTTATAAATTTAAACTGGATATTTTTTTAGGTATTTTGGTAAATGTATGCTTATCGAATTGACAAAACTACTGATAAAAGTTAAAATATCAGTATATTTGTCAAAGAAGGAATAATTATGAAAAGAATGATAATAAAAGAATGGAAAGAAGAGAATAATATAGAAAAGCTTGAATCTATTATGAAAATGAATAATGGATATATTACCTCAAAAGAACTGGATAATTATGGAATTCATAGAATGTATCTTAATACTATGTGGAAAAAAGGGATAGTAGAAAAAGTAGCTAAGGGTATTTACATTGATTCTAATAAAATAGAAGACAGTTATTATGTTTTTAGTCTTAGTATGCCTAAAACAATTTATTCTCATTTGACTGCCCTTTATTTTCATGAACTTTCTATTAAAGCTCCAAATGATAAATACGATATAACGGTAAGGAAAAATTATAATAATAAACGCCTTAAAGACCATAATGTATTTTATGTAGAAGATGATATATATGAACTAGGTCTCACTGAAATAGAAACTCCAATGGGTAATAAAGTTAGAGCTTATGATATGGAAAGATGTATATGTGATATTATTCGATCAAAAAATAGAATGGATTTAGAACTTATCAAATATAGCATTAGAGAATACATAAAAAGAAAAGATAAAGATCTTATTAGGCTTTCTAAATATGCTGAACAAATGGGTATTAAAAATGAAGTAATGAATTTTGTGGAAGTTTTTTATGAATAGTATGCAACTGAAAGATAAAATATATATTTTTAGAAGGATAGAAAGATGAATGAAATATTAGAAAAATTAGAAAAATCAAAATTTCGTAGTAAATTTGACTTATCATTAAAAGACAAAGAATATATAAAACAAAAAGGAATGGATGTAATAGAACGGCATGCTAAAGATTTTATTGCTAAAAGAATAGCATTATATCCTACTAAAAATGATACCAAACAAACTCCATGGCATGGACACCCTGTTTTCATCGCTCAGCATGCAACGGCAACTTGCTGTCGTAGTTGTTTAGAAAAATGGCATCATATTCCAAAAGATAGAGAATTAACTCAAGAAGAACAAGATTTTATAGTATCTTTGATTATGGCTTGGATAAAGAAAAAAATGGGTTGAAATAGAGTAATGGATATGTTAAAATAACTTCAATTTGGAAAAGGGGGAAATTTCTATGAGAAAAATGGATCAATTTTTTGATATTGTTTATCCATTCGCGACTGAGAACGTAAAGGATTCTTTAGGTAATTTTGATTTTAAAAATCAATCGGTATTAACAGTTGGCTCTAGCTTAGACCAAGCTTTTCATTCTTTATTTTGTGGGGCAGAAGAAGTAGTTGTTTACGATATTAATACTCATGTAAAAGAGTATTATGAATGTAAGAAGAAAATGCTTTTAGAAGCCAAAAATAGACAAGAGTTCTATGAAAAAATAAAAGGATTTACTCAATATACAAGTATTCCAATTTATCAAAAACTAGATGGAAAATATAGAACTTTTTCTTCTAATATCTACCTAGAAAGTGAAGAAGCTTTTGAAAAAATGAAAGAAATTCTTCAAAAACATTCGTTGGAATTTCAAACAGGAAGCATTTATAAAATGAATATGGAAAAAACTTTTGATCGTATTATATTTTCTAATATTCTGACTTATTTATGGCTAGTTACCTCAAAAGAAAACAAAAAAGAATTTTTTAAAAGAAATTTTGATAAATGGGAAAAAATGTTAAATAAAGATGGCATTTTAGAACTTTGTTATCTGTATCATTTTGAAAGACAAGATTTACTGATTGATGAACATAAGACATTTATTTATAATTTAAGAACCATTTATAAAACATTAGGGGTTTCTAATTTAGATATTTTCTTTATTCCAGGCTTTTTTGATGAAACAGATGGAGTTTTAACCTATACCAAAAAATAAAAAAACATGTTATACTTGTAGTAAGTGAGTGATAGTTATGTTTTTAGAATGGGAAATCAATTATTATCGAAGTCTAGGAATTTATGAACGATCGGTAGAATTAGTAAAAAAATTGTTTGAGAGTAAACTAGATAAAGGAAATCATAATTACCTAAATCATTTGGAACACGTAAGTCAAGATTTTGAAGGAGAAAGAAAAAAATCTATGGCTTTAATGCATGATGTATTAGAGGACACCAAAGTAACTCGTATGGATTTAGAAAATTTAGGATATGATGATGAGTTTATTTCTGTGTTAGAACTTCTTACAAATACATTTGATACTTATGAAGAATATATAGAACACTTACTTGCATCCAATAATAAAGATGCATTTGAAATTAAAATGAAAGATTTACTTCATAATATGGATTTAACAAGAGTAGAAAAAATTACAAAAAAAGACTTAAAAAGATGTGATAAATATATCAAAGCTTATTTAAGAATTATAGAAAAATTGGAGAGTGAAGAAAATGTTAGATAGAAAATTTGTTAGAGAAAATAGTGAGTTAGTAAAAGAAAATATTAAAAAGAAATTTCAAGATCAAAAATTACATTTAGTAGATGAAGTCATTGAATTAGATGAAGAAGTAAGAACTTTAAAATTAAAAGGGGATAGTCTTAGAAGTGAAAGAAATAAAATAAGTGATAGTATTGGACTATTAATGAGAGAAGGAAAAAAAGAGGAAGCTTTAGAAAGCAAACAAAAAGTAACTCAAATTAATGAAGAACTTGTTTCCATTGAAGAAAAAGAAAAGAAATTAAATGATGAAATATTAGAAAAAATGATGATGATACCGAATATGATTGCTGAGGATGTACCAATTGGAAAAGATGACAGTGAAAATGTTGAGGCAGAACGCTTTGGAGATCCTTATGTACCAAATTATGAAATTCCTTATCATGCGGATATTATGGCTTCTTTTAATGGAATTGATAAAGATGCTGCTGGTAGAGTAAGTGGAAATGGATTTTATTATTTAATGGGAGATATTGCAAGACTTCATTCCGCTGTTTTAGCTTATGCAAGAGATTTTATGATTGATAAAGGATTTACTTATTGCATTCCTCCGTATATGATTCATTCTGACGCTGTGAATGGAGTAATGTCTTTTGAAGAAAAAGAAAATATGATGTATAAAATTGAAGGGGAAGATTTGTATTTAATTGGTACAAGTGAACATTCCATGATTGCTAAATTTAAAGATCAAATTTTAAAGATGAGTGATTTACCAATTACTATGACTTCTTATTCTCCTTGTTTTAGAAAAGAAATAGGTTCTCATGGAATTGAAGAACGTGGAGTATACCGCATTCACCAATTTGAAAAACAAGAAATGATTGTCATTTGTAAACCAGAAGACAGCGAAGAGTGGTATAACAAAATGTGGCATTATTCTGTTGAACTTTTCCGTTCTTTAAATATTCCTGTAAGACAACTTATTTGTTGTTCAGGAGACTTAGCCAATTTAAAATATCGTTCTTGTGATATAGAAGCTTGGAGTCCAAGACAACAAAAATATTTTGAAGTTTGTTCTTGTTCTAATTTAACAGATGCTCAAGCAAGAAGGTTATCAATCAAATACAAAGATGAGAATGGAAATAATGTTTATGCTCATACTTTAAATAATACGGTAATTGCTCCACCAAGAATGTTAATTGCTTTCTTAGAAAATAATTATCAAGAAGATGGAAGCATAATGATTCCAGAAGTTCTAAGACCTTATATGGGTGGAAAAGAAAAAATTGAAAAGAAATAGAATAATTGTATAAAACAAGAATATATATTAAAAATAATCTTATTACTTATATAAAATATTATCAAATAAAAGGAAAAAAAATAAGGTAAATATTCATGGGTAAAAAGATTAGCTGTTTATAAAAATGAAGTATAGAATAAATTCTTTCAAAAAAAGAACTAAGATCATACTTCTTTTTTTTATAGATTAAATATATTTAAATTTATAGTGATGTATAAAAATTGATTTTAAATTTAAACGCTATTGTAAAAAAGTGGCAATACTGCCAAAAAAATACAATAGAATATTGTGCTTACACATATAATGTGGTATAATTGTCATTGTAAAAAAGTGACGATATTGCCAAAAAAATACAAAGGAGGATTTAAGTATGAAACAAATAAAAAGAGATATATATTTAAATAAATTAATTAGTAGAAAAGAAAATGGTATGATTAAAGTTGTTACCGGAATTAGAAGATCAGGTAAGTCTTATTTATTGGATCCAATTTTTAAGAATTATTTGATGGACAATGGTGTTAGTGAGGATCATATAATTAAACTTGATTTAGAGGAAAGAAAAAATAGAAAATATTTAGATCCCGATGTCCTTGATGAATATATTCGCAGTTTAATTGTTGATAAAAAAATGTATTATATAATATTAGATGAAATCCAAAACGTTTCTGATTTTGAATTTGTATTAAATGGATTTTTGCATATAGAAAATGTTGATGTATATGTTACTGGAAGTAATTCTAAGTTTTTATCATCAGATATCATAACAGAATTTAGGGGTCGTGGCGATGAAATAAGAGTTTATCCTTTGTCTTTTAAAGAATTTACTTCTGCTTATAAGGGGACACAAGATGAAGCTTGGAATGAATATCTTGTTTATGGAGGTATGCCTTATATTTTAACCAAAAAAACAGAAGAGGAAAAAAGTTCCTATTTAAATACCTTGTTTAAAACAACTTATTTAAAAGATATTATAGAAAGAAATAATGTTGGTAGAGAAGATGTTTTAGATGGCCTTGTAAATATTTTATCTTCATCAGTTGGATCACTAACTAATCCTACAAAATTAGCAAATACATTTGTTAGTAATAGGATTAAAGATGTTAATGTACAAACAATCACATCCTATATTAATTATTTATTAGATTCTTTTTTAATTAATAAGGTAGAAAAATATGATATTAAAGGGAAAAAATATATATCCACTCCAAGTAAGTATTATTTTACGGATATTGGTTTAAGAAACGTTAGAATTAATTTTAGGCAGTTAGAAGAAAATCATTTAATGGAAAATATTATATATAATGAATTAATAATAAGAGGATATAATGTAGATGTTGGAATTGTAGAACTAAGAGAACAAAATAAAAGGAAACAATTAGAAGTGGATTTTATATGTAATCAATCTTACAAAAGGTATTATATTCAATGTACTTTACATTTAGAAGAAAGAGAAAAAACTATTCAAGAAGAAAGGCCGTTACTTAATATTGGAGATGAGTTTAAAAAAATAATTGTAGTAAAAGATAATATAAAGCATTGGTATACAGAAGAAGGTATATTAGTAGTTGGAATACAGGAGTTTTTATTAAATCAAGATAGCCTAGATTTATAGTAGTTTGATTGGTACATAATGAAAGGGATAGTTAGAATAGAAAGTTACAATACAAAGAAAAATGAAATAATGTAATAATTTTGTAAAATTTTCCTTATGTTTAAAAATAATTTCTAAAATCTTTTAATCTATGGTATTCTATTACTGAGAGGAAGATATTATGAAAAAGAAAAAAATTATCTTTATTGTTGTTGGAGTTATTATAGCAATATGGTTAGTAATGGGAATTATTGATTTTAATAGAGTAAATCATTTTAAAAAGCCAATATTTTGTATTCCAACAGTACTTTACCCAGATGGTGGTTCAGGGCATTTCGTTGGATTAGGATATTCTTTTGATATAAAAGTAAACTTTATTTGGGGAGTTAAAGAATATAGCTATTATATATTAGGTATAAAAGTACAATCAAGAGTAAATGACACATCTGATAAATTAATCTATTTTTATAAAAATGGAAAAAATTATTTTACTAGTTTTGAAACGAATAACGATTATGAATTTGTAGGATCTTATCAATGTAAAAATAATGATTGTAACGAAGTAGAACAGATTTTAGTAAATGGTTCTAATTTCTTACTTCTTGATGATGTTTATGTTTCTTATGATGCTTTAAATAAAAAAGCTGTCAGTTTAGAATTAGACAGAAATAAAAAATACAAATTATCTAAAGTTGGAGAGGAAACAATTACTGTTTTAGAGAATGAAGGCTCTTGTTCTACTGCTCATTTTCTTATCTTGGATAGAAATAATGGAAATTTATTAAAAGAAATAGATGAAGAACGTACAGATTGTGAAGAAGTGGCGTATTCTGCATTGGATATTTTAGGAAATTATTATGTTAGTGATTATCCTGGACCAACTGCTAATTATGTTCGAGTATATAATAAAGATTTTCAAAGTATTTTAGATGCTTCTTCTTATCATTTTATTACTAACAAAACAAATGATGAGCTTGTCGTATCTACTATTATCAATAGACCAGTTTATTATGGTTTTAGTGATCCAAATTCTACTTATGAAATTTATAATCAAAATGGAGAAAAAGTTTATACGAGTTCTGCTTTTCCATCCCTTATTTATTTAACAGAAAAATATGTTATTGGAGTAGATGAAGATAACATATTAAAAATATTTGATTATAAAGAAAATCCTTTAAAAGAAATTATGAAATGGGATGATCAAAAAGCAATTCGTTGTATCGTAGAAGATAATTCTTTAAATATCACCATTGATGATACAGATAGTTTGGAAAATGCCGTTTTATACAGTTATGATGTTACTACATTAGAAAACACGATAACTAAATTGGATTACAAATTAAGTTCAAAATAAAAGTTTAGTAGAATGAATACATAACCTTTAATGCTATTGTAAAAAAGTGGCAATATTGCCAAAAAAATACAATGGAGGATTTTTGAAATGATAAAGAAATGCGTTAATAGCTTCACTATAGTCGCTTTCTTAGAAAATAGTTATTTAATTACTTAAAGAAGTATAATGTTGGTTCATTCATATTTTTTGAAGAACTAATTCCATAATACTTCTTTTGTTTTTTATATGAATCCAGTTACAATTTTTAGCAAAAAGTTTTTCCATTTGAACAAAAAAACTTGAAAAAATCAAAAGTTTTTCCATTTGAACAAAAAAACTTTATATTTCCAAAAAATTATTATATAATATAAATGAAGAGGTGAAGTGCCATGTTAAAAAGAAGTTATTATTTAAATAAAATGAAAGATTTCTATTATGTAAACTCATTAATAAAAGTTTTATGTGGATTGAGAAGAAGTGGTAAATCTGTAATATTGCAACAAATAATCGAAGAGATTAAAGAAAGTGGAGTAAAAAATGATCACATAATATATATTAATTTTGAATCCCTTGATTATGCTAATATAACTAGTGCCATAGAATTAAATAA
>CANPWX010000021.1 GCA_947585065.1 uncultured Bacilli bacterium
AATTCAAAAAAGTGTGGTATAATGTTTACAAGAAAGAGAGATCTTTCATAAAATGAAAACTATTGTTTATAATAGTTAAGGACATAAAAAAGAGATACATTTGATTTTCGTCTGTTAGGTGTGTCTCAGTCCAAATAGTTGGATGAGCAACACAATCTAAGATGTATAGGTGTTGCTCTTTTGTTGTAAAATTTATTATGTTGAACTAGTCGCCTGAATAGAATTTGTGTAATGCTAAAATAAGCACCACAAGAATAATTAGATATTCCATCTTGAATTCCTTTCATGGACTATCACCCCTTTCCAAAATAAAATTCATAATTAAATAAATAAAAACAAAAATTAAATGGACTGAGGGAGCAAACACCTAACAATCAAATGTACCTTAAAATCATTATATAACAATGATATACAGTTCGCAATAGTAATTTTTGGAAAAATGGCTATGATTTTTACAAGTTGGTGCAAATTTGATTATAATGGAGTAGGAGGATGACAATCTATGCAAAAATTAGAAAAAGAAGTAAAAATATTAAATATCGATATTCCAAAAATGAGAGAAAAACTTGTAAATATTGGAGCAAAGTTTGTAGAAGAAATCAATCAACAAATTTATATTTATGATATGCCCACATTTGGATCAAGATTTAAAGAAGTAACTGATTTATTGGAAATAAGAAAACCAATCTATGATGATGTTGCATTAAAAAAATTAAAAATGTTATTAGAAGAACTGGAAGATTTAACTATAGAAGAAGAACTAGATTCATTCTATAAAACATATTCATTAAATAATCTAGTGGATTTATTAAATTTGCCTATAGAAAAAATTAAGAATATTATTAATTCCAATAATTTTCAAAATATAATAAATAAACAATGTTTAAATCCGAATAAATATATTCGATTAAGAAAAAACAATAATAATTGTGAATTAACAGTCAAATTTTTTATAAAAAAAGAAAAACAAAATTTGCAAAAAGTTATTGAAACAGAAATATCTATTGAAAATTTTGAAGAAACGAATCAAATTTTAGAAAGTATGGGATTTGCAAGAAGAAGCTACCAAGAAAAGAAAAGATATCAATATCGATATTTAGATGCAGAATTAGATATAGATGAATGGCCTATGCTAGAACCATATATGGAAATAGAAGCAGATGATAAAAAGAAAATTGAAGAAATAATTGAAAAATTAGATTTAAAAAATTATGAAATTGTCTCAATAAACACAGAAGAACTGTATAAAAGAAAAGGAATAGATTCTCGTAGTATGAATGAATTAAGATTTAAGGAAAAAGTAAACAAATAAATAGATTAGAATTACATTAAAATATGATGGTAAATGAAAAAAGCATCATATTTTTTTGTAAGAAATGTCTTGTAAGATAAAGAAAAATATGGTACAATTTATTTCGTCTGCAAATACGACTTATTCTTTAGAACATAAAATTATAAAATTATAAAAAATATGTGGAATAGTATCATTTAATTAGGAAAGTAGTTGCAATTCAAAAAAAGTGTGGTATAATGTTCATAGAAAGAGAAATCTTTCATAAAATTAAAACTATGTTTCATAATATAGTTAAGGACATAAAAAAGAGATACATCTGATTTTCAAGTGTTAGGTGTCTTCTCAGTCCATATTAAGAGCTGAAAAGCACCAAATCTAAGATGTTTAATGGTGCTTTTCTTATGTCAATGTTTAAGACAACTAGTCCTTTTTTTTGAAAATACTTTTCTAAAACTAGTATTAGAATTATGAAAAGTATGAGAATATTCATTATTTATTCCTTTCATCATAAGGACAACTTCCTTCCAAATAAAATTTAAAATTAAATTCATTTATATTCAAAAATTAAACGGACTGAGGGAAAAGACACCTAATAATCATAATGTATCTTAATGTCATTATATAACAATAAGAAACTGTTTGCAATAGTAATTTTGCTGAAATCTTAAAATTTCAAAAATTTTCCTTGAAAAAAATAAATAGTCAATGAGTCTTAAGAAAATAAAAACCGTTGACTATTTTTATCTCCGAAAAATTAAAAAACAGAAAATATAGTAACTTTAGATTGTTTTCATATTACCATGAATGAAACAATAGGTATTAATATAAAATTACAAAATGCTTTTCCTTTAACTAATGCAGAATGATTGGAAAGATGAACCAGCCTCTTCCAAAGAAAATTGGTTAAAACCGATAGATAAAAAAGTTTGGACATTAACTCTAGGTGGATATACATCCTATGCAGATTTGGTATTTAATGTTTTATTAAATGGATATATTGACTACACAACCGCGAGTATTTCCAATAGAGTTTTTCCTGTCCTTTATCTTTTAACATCAACAGTAGTTTTAACGGGTAATGGTACTTCCCAAAATACTTATCTTTTGGTAAAGTAAAAAAAATCGGATACAAATACATATGTCCGATTATTTCAAAAACTTAAAATAATTATTAAATTTCACGCATTGTTTCTTTATCTTTAAATGGATTTTTTCGATCAATTTTATCAACAAATAGTATACCATTTAAATGATCTATCTCATGTTGAAACGCAATAGACAATTCTTCTCTAGCTCTTAACTCAAAAACATTTCCATCAATGTCCTGTGCTTGAATCGTAATTCTAGCAAATCTAGGAACAATTCCTACAATATCTCGATCAACTGATAAACATCCTTCACCCTCACCAACATAAATTTGTTCTTCACTATGAGAAAGAATTTTTGGATTAATTAGCACATAATTTTTAAATACTTCTGATCCTGGTTCTGTTTCTTCGACAACAACAAAAATTCTTTTCATAATACCAAGTTGGCAAGCGGATAATCCCCATCCAGCACGAATATTATATTTTTGTTGTAATTCTTCAATTTGACTAATTTTTAAATAAACAAGCATATCATCAATCATCTTTTTATCTTGATCACTTAAAGGAAAATCCACTTTTTTACTGATTTGATGAAGACGATGATCCTTTTCGTTTAATATTTTAATTTTTGGTAACTCCATAGTTCCACCCCTTAAAAACAGTACTATTTTACCACAAAATTTTTAAAAAAGAAGAAAAATCGAACATTTGAGGTATAATGAGATAAAAAGTGATTTAAAATGATAAAAAAGAATAGAAATTTTAAAATCTATTCTTTTAAGTTCTAGTTGTTATTATTATTGCCGCCAAAATTCCATCCTGCACCAATGATGATGACTAATAATATGAATAAAACAATCCAGATTGCTGCGCCAGCACCATAACCAGAAGTATATCCAGCGTATCCGCTATTACCACCACAGCAAGGTTGGTATCCACCATAACCTCCACCATAGTAGCCATTATTTCCGTAATAATACATAAACTTATACCTCCTAATCTTTCTAATATAGTTTATTAAATTTCAGGCATTTTGACATAAAAAAAGTAAAGAAATGAAAAAATATCAAAAGGAATGAGCAAATTTATGATATGATTATAAATAGAGTAGGAGGATGAGTAGATGAAAAAAATCAAAAAAATAGATAAACCATTATTTATTATGATGATCATTTATATCATATTAGGACTTGTTGTCATTTTGAGTGCTTCTAGTGTTTCAGCTGTATTAAGATATAATGTATCGTCTTACTATTTTTTTATAAAACAATTGATTTTTACATCTGCGTCTTTTCTAATTGGAATATTTTTTATATTAAACTGTTCGACGAATAAATATAAATATTTTGCCCCGATCTATTTAATAGTTTCCATGTTTTTATTAGGACTAGTTGTAGTAATAGGTAAAGTAGCCGGAGGAGCTCAAAGCTGGCTAGATGTTGGAGTAATGAGTATTCAACCGACCGAATTTTGTAAATCGGCAATTATAATATTTATGGGAGCATTTTATGAATACAGTCTTCGAAAATCCAAAAATTTTTCTTTTCAATTAATTCCAGTAGTGCTTGCTTTAATAATTTTTTTCTTAATTGCCTGGCAACCAGATTTTGGTGGAGCGATGATTATTGCCGGAATAGTGTTCTTTACTTTCTTAAAAATTCCTTTTGAACAAAAAAGTAAATTAAATATTATAAAATATACAGGATTTGGAGCTATTTTAGCTGTTATCCTATTACTTTACAGTGGATCTGAAATCTTTTATAGCACCCAATTATCACGATTAAAATTCCAAAATCCATGTGCACGATACACAGATGATACAGGCTATCAAGTATGCAATAGTTTTATTGCATACCATAATGGGGGATTATTTGGCAAAGGATTAGGAAATTCGTCCCAAAAGTATTTATATTTACCTGAAGCTCATACAGATTTTATTTTTCCTATTGTTGTAGAAGAACTAGGACTTATCATTGGAATTCTAGTCATTCTAGGATATATCTACATTTTATATCGAATATTAAAAATTGCCAAGCAATGTGATAACATTCAAAATAGTTTAATTTGTTATGGAACATTTTTATACTTACTACTTCATTTATTAATTAATTTTATGGGAAGCTTAGCTTTGATCCCTCTAACAGGAGTTCCTATTCCTTTTCTAAGTTATGGAGGCTCTTACAACATGAATGTAATATTCCTCCTATTTATAGTTCTTCGTATTTCTTACGAAAATAATTATCGGGAAGAAAAAAAAGCAATTGCTAGATTAGCCAAATAGCAGAAAAAAATCTGCTTTTTTTGTTGACCAAAATATTTACAAAAATATACATTTTTAATAAGTAAATAAACTGTAAAATAATAAATAAAAAAGGTACTAAAAATGTCAAATTGTGTAAAAATTTTAATTTTTTTAAAGAAATTTACTTAAAAAAAAAGGAAATCGGCAATTTTTTTTGAATATATAAGTAGAAGGATATTTTCATCTAAAGAAAAAATTCTTCTTAGAAAGGAGGAACCTATGGAAAAAGTTTTAGAAATTTTAAAGGAGAATAAGATGATCTGTGTCTGCATATTTTTAGGATTATTATCATTCTTATTTGGAGGGTTATATTTAACAGAAGTAACTGCTGAAGAATCATTTTCTTGTCCTAAACTAGATACATTAACGGAAATAAAAGAAGAAGAAGCAAATAAAATGTTTGTCGTAGATGTAAAAGGTGCTGTTGTAAATCCAGGTGTCTATCGTGTCCCACCTAAAACCATCGTTCAAGATGTCATTAACATGGCGGGTGGACTTACCAAAAATGCCAATACAGACAATTTAAATTTAGGAAAATCTGTAACAGATGAAATGGTAATCACAGTCTTTACAGAAGAAGAAGCAGAAACATATGAAAATGAAAAATTGCCAATTACGGAAGAAAATAAAAACACTCCATCCGAAACGAAAGGTTTAATAAATTTAAACACAGCAACATTAGAAGAATTAACAACTCTTCCCGGTATTGGTGAAGCAAAGGCAAAACTCATTATCAAATATCGAGAAACATGTGGAGACATATTAAACAAAGAAGAACTCAAAAATATTAAAGGCATAGGAGAAGCGATTTATGCAAAGCTTGAGAAGTATATTACAGTCTAGCTTCTTCTTTCTTTTTCTTTTTTTTCTAGTAATAGTATTAGGCATAATTCGTCTTTGCATACCACAAAAAAGTAAATATAATGGAAATGAAACAATTTTAATAGGTAAAGTCATTGATTCTATTCAAGAAGAAAACAAATTAAAGATAACTCTAAAAGGAAAAGAAAAAGTAATTGTTTATTACAATATAAAAGAAGAAGAACAATTGAGTTCTCTAATTGGAGCTAAAGTAAAACTAATGGGTACAATGGCGATTCCTAAAGGAAACACTATTCCAAATACATTAAACTACAAAGAATATTTAGAAGATCAACACATTCATTATTTATTTTATGCAAATGAATTAATAAAAATAAAAAATCCAACAATACTTTATCAATGGAAAAACAAAATCATACACTATATTGAAAAATTACCCCATGGTGAGTTTTTTAGTTCTTTTATCCTAGGCCGGGAAGAAGCCTATGATACATCAAACCTAAGAATCAATGGTATCAGTCATCTATTTGCAGTTTCAGGAATGCATTTTGCTTTTTTTCTTTCCCTTTTAAACTTCTTATTTCAAAAAAAGAAATTCGGAAATATTTTCATCTCTTTTTTTCTCTTATTCTATGCTTTTATAGTAGGTTTTACCCCTTCGGTTTTAAGAGTAATACTATTCTATTTTTTAAAGATCGGCAATAAACATTTCAAAAACATTTGGACTCAAAAACAAGAATTTCTGCTCATTTTATTGACTCTGTTATTATATGATCCCTTTTATATAAAACAAATTGGTTTTCAGTTTTCCTTTTTAATCTCCTATTTTTTAATTTCATTTTCTCCTATGAAAAAAAATTGGCAATCCAAAATCATTCAAAGTGTCTTCCTATTTTTAATTAGCCTACCTATATGCGCCATCCATTTTTATGAAGTAAATTTTTTATCAATTTTATGGAATATTCTCTTTATTCCTTTTGCAAGTCTTTTATATCCTCTTTGTTTTTTAGGGATAGTATTTCCTTTTCTTATACAAATTTCCATTTTTTTCATTAATATCTTTGAATATTTAAATAACTTTTGTGCTCAGTTGACTTTTGGCATCATCGCTATTCCAAAAGTACCCGTTTTTTTATGGGGAATCTACTATTCTTTCTTTTTTTATAAAAAAAGAAAACATCTCCTATTGTTACTATTAACACTAATAGTTATTCAAATGATACCCAAATGGAACTCATCATCCTATGTCTATTTTTTAGATGTAGGGCAGGGAGATGCAGCCCTTATAATCAGTCCATATCAAAAAAACGTGACAATGATTGATACAGGTGGCAATCCAAAAGATACTGAAAAAAGACAAGTAGAAAATATTAGAACATTTTTATACTCCAAAGGAATTCAAAAAATAAATACTTTAATTTTATCTCATGGAGACTATGATCATATGGGTAATGCAAAAGATCTCATTGAAAAAATAAAAATAGATGATGTGATTTTAAATCAAGGAGAATACAACGATTTAGAAAAAGAATTGATCAAAGTTCTAAATCAAAAAAAGATTCCTTATGAAAAAGGAGGAAATATCATCAAAAACATTCAATTTTTAAATACCAAGATCTACGATAATGAAAATGATAATTCCAATGTCATCTATTATAATGATCATCAATTAGAATTTCTATTTATGGGAGATGCTGGAGAAGAAAAAGAAAAAGATATTTTACAAAAATATTCTATCAAAGAAATTGAATTTTTAAAAGTAGGCCATCATGGCTCAAATACAAGTACAAGTAAAGAGTGGATTGAAACAATTCAACCTCAATATAGTATTATAAGCGTTGGCAAAAACAATAACTATGGACATCCAACCGAAGAAGTATTGAATAGATTATCAAATTCTCAGATTTATCGAACCGATGAATCAGGAAGTATTGAAATCAAGAGGAATCGAACAGGTTATCAAATAAAAACCTATCATTAATTTTTACTGTACTTTCCACATTTTTTTTGATAGAATTTCCCTAGGTGGTAAGAATGAAACTCATATTAATATCAAGTGATTCCAAAACGTTATTAGATAATAAACTAAGTGAAATAATAAAAGAAAATCAAAATAAAATTACTTACCAAATGAAAGATAGTACTATAAGGGATATTATAGAAGAAGCAAGTTATGTTTCTATGTTTGAAGAAGAAAAATATATTGTTGTCAAAAATGCCGATTTTTTTGGCAAAGAAAAACTAAATGAAAAAGAAACAGAATTATTGCAAAATTACTTTGAACATCCCTATGAACATACCACGTTAATATTTACAACCTATGAGCCAATCGATCAAAGAAAAACAATTACTAAAAAAATTCAAGAAGCAGGAAATGTATATCATATCACTGCTCCCAAAAATTATGAATTAATAGAAGAAATAAAAAGAAGACTCAAAAAATATAAAATAGAAGATCAAACAGTCCGATACATTGTCGATGCTTGTTTAGGAGTATATGATATCATTATCAATGAAATCTCAAAATTAGAATTCATTTTTGAAAAGGGTAGTTCACTATCCTTAGAACAAATAAAAAAAATCATTGTTCCAAATGTAAGTGATAATGTTTTCAAATTTGTTGATGCTGTAGTTATGAAAGATAGCTACACAGCATTTCATCTTTTACAAGACTTTGAAAGTAGTAAAATAGATAGTTTCCAGATTCTAAATCTTCTCGCAAGAGAGTATCGTTTAATATTTTATTACAAACTATATGAACAAAAAGGATATTCTTTATCTCAAATAGGAAAAGAATTAAACTTAAGAGATTGGCAAGTAGAAAAAATCCGTAAAGAATCATCTAATATTCATAAAGATGATTTGAAAGATTTTTTAGTGGAGTTAGGCAAAATAGATGTAGCAACTAAAAATGGAAGTTATGAAAAAAATTTAGCTTTAAAATCTTTTTTAATGAAAGTATTAGAGTATTAAAAAAACCCAAGAATAGGGTTTATAAATAATCATTTAACTTTTCGGTATTTTTAAAATTTAACTTAGCTATGGATTCTAATTTTTGTTTCCCATATTTTTTAACAATTTCAGCAGCTAAACGATCCACATCTTCTCCAGAACTTTTTAAAAGAGGAATATGAAGTTCATCACTTAACTCATCCATTTTTTGTAAAAAGATATAACGACTAATACAACTAGATACAGCTACAGATGGGCAAATACTTTCAGCTCGAGTATAAAAAGTAATATCATTAACAATTTCTTTTTCCTCTTTGATATGTTCATAATATTTCTTTTCATAAACAAATTGATCCACTACAATTTTTTGGCAATTTGGATGTTTCTTTTTCATTTCTAAAAGAACTTTATTATGTAGTATAGCTTTAATTTTATTCATATTGTAACCACGTCGTTGATAGTCGTTATACTCATGATTATTTAAGATATAAGTCGCGTGATCCACTTCTTTGATAAGAATAGGTGCAATCGCATTAATTTTATCATCTAAAAGTTTTTTCGAATCTTTAACTCCTAATTGATCTAATTTTTGAATTTGATCCTTAGAAACATAAGAAGCAGTGACAACAATCGGGCCAAAATAATCTCCTGTTCCAACTTCATCAGAACCAATGGATTCAATACTATATAAATTCTGTTTCATTTTATCCTGTTTCGCTTTCTTTTTTTCATTCTCATTTAAATTAATGGAAATACCAGTTAAATTTTTTTCAATATCAATCCATAAGTTAGCATCAAGATCCGCGCTAATGCCCTGAAACATAACTTTACCAGACTCATACAAAGTTACAATAGTATCAGCGTCCATTGCTTGAAATTTAGCATAGGGAGGAGTTTTTTCTCTTCTTTTATCTGCATAATATGCTATCATTTTTTCTTGTAATTTTTCACTTGCTTTAAAAACTACAGTCATCTTCCATCACCTAGCAGTATTCTAACATATTTTTTTTTGCAATTCACTAGTTTTTGTAATATAATGATAATGAGGTGTAAATATGATAGATAGCATAATTATATTATTTTTGTTAATGGGAGCAGTTGTAGGATTTAAAAGAGGGGTAATAAAAAGTGCCACAATGTTTGTGGGAGCAGTGTTCGTTATATTATTATCCTATTCCTTAAAAAATCCAGTTTCTAAAGTTTTATTTTCTATTTTTCCTTTTTTTAACTTTGCTGGAGACTTTGAGGGATTAACGGTATTAAATATTATCATCTATGAAGCCATCGCATTCCTTTTAGTTTATGTTATTTTAATGGTACTTCTTCAAATATTAATCAAAATTACAGGTGGAATCGAAAAAATTTTGAAATTTACAATCATTCTTGGAATTCCATCCAAGCTTTTAGGAGCTTTATTTGGTTTATTTGAATCTTTTATTTTTGTTTTTATTGGATTATTTTTGCTTTCTCAAATTCCAAGTACAAACTACTTAATAAAAGAATCGAAATATGCTGGAAAACTCTTAGAAGCTAGTCCTGTACTATCTACCACAACAAAAGAATATTATCATGCCATAGAAGAAATTATTAGTATAAAAGATCAAAATCTACAAAATAAAGAAGAATACAATCGAAAAAGTTTGGATATTCTATTAAAATATGATATTGTAGAATTAGATGCTGTCGAAGATTTAATAAAAAAAGGAAAATTAGAGATTCCAAATGTAGAATCAGTTTTAGAAAAATATCGTTAAAGAAAGGTGAAAAAAATGATAAAATATTTAAAAGAAGAAAATTTCAAAGAAGAAATTCAAAAAGATTTCGTTTTAGTTGATTTTTATGCAGATTGGTGTGGTCCATGCAAAAGAATGGGAGAAATACTAGAGAGTATGGAAGAGATAAATGTATTAAAAGTAAATACAGATGAGCATCCAAAACTTGCTATGGAGTATGGTGTTATGTCTATTCCTACACTAATACTATTTAAAAATGGAGTAGAAATCAAAAAACAAATCGGTCTAATGAGTAAAAGTGAGTTAGAAAATTGGCTAAAAGACAATTAGTCTTGCAAGCAAAGTAAAATAAATTGAATAGAATAGAAAGAAGGTCACACTATGAAAATATTAAAAAACAGTTGGGGGGGGGGTATTTAATTGAATTAAACAATCCCAATTATTGATTACATTAGGAATATTTCTTCTTTTGTTAAGTATTATAGGTATGTCTTTTGCCTTATGGTATTATACTGATTATCAAAAAACAGAAAATATAGTAACTTTAGATTGTTTTCATGTTACCATGAATGAAACAACAGGGACTAATATAAA
>CANPWX010000022.1 GCA_947585065.1 uncultured Bacilli bacterium
AGCATTTTCTAATCCTTCTAGGCTTTTTACCATTTTTTCTTGAATGTCTTTTGGCATAGAAGTTGAAAATCCTTGTAGATACCAATCATCATAATGGATGCTTTCTGGCTCTAAAAATAATTGATGTCTTTCTTTATCTTTAAATCTAACTAATTTATCTTCAATACTAGGACAATATCTTGGCCCAATTCCCGTGACAAGTCCACTGTACATAGCAGATTTATCTAAGTTATCTAATATTATTTTATGCGTTTTTGGATTTGTATAAATTAAATAGCATTTTTGTTGTTTATTAATATCATAGCATGGTGGATTATCGCAGGAAAATGTCCAATAGGTATCATCTCCTACTTCTTCGTGCATTTTTGAAAAATCTATGGAACTTGCTTTAATTCGAACAGGGGTGCCCGTTTTTAGTCTTTGAATCGTAAGACCATATTTTTTTAAGTTGTCGCTTAAATGATTGCTTCTTCTTTCCCCATGTGGACCACTTTCGGTACTTGTATTTCCAATTAGGATATTTGCTTTTAAATACGTTCCAGTTGTTAAAATTACTTTTTTGGCCTGTATTGTTGTATTATCTTCTAAAATAATTCCTTTCACTGTTTGATTTTCTATTATTAAGTCTTCGACCATTCCTTCTCGTATGTCTAAGTTTGGAGTATTTTTTAATTCTTTTAACATATTTTGGGGATATGTAACTTTATCTGCTTGGGCTCTTAGACTTCGAACTGCGGGGCCTTTTGAATTATTTAACATTTTGATTTGAAAATGAGAAGCATCGGCTACTCTACCCATAAGTCCACCTAAAGCATCCACTTCTCTTACGATAATTCCTTTTGCTGTTCCACCAATGGAAGGATTACAAGGCATATCACCAATATTTTTGATATTTCCTGTTACAAGTAATGTTTTGTGTCCTTTTATCGCGGCAATGTGGGAGGCTTCAATACCGGCATGTCCTCCACCTACAACAATAATATCATATTTCATTTTTTCACCTACTTTCCTAAACAAAATTTAGAAAATATATTATCTACTAATTCTTCTTCGTAGTATTCTCCAATAATTTTTCCTAGATTTTCCCATGCACTTCTAATGTCTATCGCGAGCATATCAATAGGAGTTTCTTTTTGATTTTCTTCTTTGGCATGCTGAATACTTAAAAGGGATTCTTTTGCTAAAGCAATTTGTCTTGCGTTGGATAGATAGGATAAATCTTTATTTCCTAAATCTTTTAGCCCAAATAAATCTATAATTTTTTCTTTCAATTCTTCTATTCCTTTTTGTTCTTTGGCAATTCCATATATCATAGGAATACTGGTTTCTACTTTTTCCAGGTGCGATTCTAAATCCTGTTTATTAATAAAAATAATTCCTTCTTTTTTCTCCATCATTTTAATCCATGCTTTTTCTTCTTCGGTTATTGTTTCATTATTATTTAAAACAAGAATTGTTAAATCGGATTCTTCCATTAATTTTTTACTTTTTTCTACTCCTATTTTTTCTACAATATCTTCTGTTTCACGTATTCCTGCGGTATCTAAAAAGGAAAAAACTACTCCCTTATAAATAATACTTCCTTCTACAATGTCGCGAGTGGTTCCAGAGATATCTGTTACAATGGCTTTTTCTTCTTCTAATAAAGCATTTAGTAAAGATGATTTTCCAACATTTGGTTTTCCAACAATAGCAATTTTTATTCCATTTTTGATCAGTTCTCCATTTTTTGATTCTTCAATAATTTTTTTTAGTGTTTGTTCTATTTCATTTAAAACTGGAGTAATATTTTCTTTGGTAATTTGTAGTTCATCGGTATATTCTGGATAGTCAATATTCACTTCTATATTCGATAAAAGACTTACCATTTTCTCTCTTAAATCTGTAATTAGTTTGGTTGTTTTTCCTGTTAATCCTTTGATGGCCATTTGGGACTGAGCGGTAGTTTTTGCATTTAATATATCACTTACACTCTCTGCTTCTAACATATTGATACGTCCATTTAAAAAAGCTTTTTTGGTAAATTCTCCTGGTTCTGCTAAATTTGCTCCATGTGTTAATAATAATTCTAAAATTTTAGTTGTTACGACATATCCTCCATGACAGTTAATTTCTACCATGTCTTCCATTGTGTAGGTTTTCGGTGCACGCATTAACATTACTAGTACTTCATCTATTATTTCCTCTTCTTCTTTGATGTATCCGTAGTGAATTGTATGAGATGGAGCATCTTTCAACTTTTTATTTGAAAATATTTGACTTACAATTTCAATTGCTTCTGGTCCAGTTATTCTTACAATGTTAATTGCACTTGTCCCAATGTTATTGGTGGAAATACTTGCAATTGTTCGATCCATAAATCTCACCCCGTTACCGTATTATAGCACAGTAAGACAAAAAAAACATTAAAATTTCTTCTAACGTTTCAATGCTTTTATTTTAAGAACTCCAAGTTGGATAGATTTTTATATATTAGGTTAAGGAATAAGGATAACACGGAAAGTATTTGTATTATATGTAGAACCTGCAGCCCATGAAAATGCCATAATTCCACTCTCTACACCACTCATGCTTCCTCCACGAACAAACCATGGAATTCCATTACCGACAAAGAAAGCATCGTCACTATACCATCCACTTACTTTTCGTGAAAGATTTATCAGGTAAAATGGGCCTATTTCTTTTGTGGCATCTCCAAATAATCCTCTTTGATAACTTGAAGTTGTTGCATCATAATTATAACTATCATAATAACGTCTGTCTGGCCATTGTAATCCACCGTCTTTTTCCGTCCATGTTGTTTTGGTTGGATCCGTCCCATCCGTCGGATAAGTTAATGTACCAATAAAATTGGAATTATATATATCACTTCTTCCACTAGCGGGTTTTCCATTTTCATCTAGCATGACACCCATTACATATTCTATTGCTCCACCAGACATATCATAGACTCCATAATAATTACCTGTAGTACTTGATAAAACACTTAATGAATTTTCATAATTTACTACAACACCCTCAATATCAGTATGTAATTCATTATCGCCTCTATCAGTATAACTTCCATAACCCGTTGTTGGTTCTTTTAATGCAGAAGAGCCCGTAACATAATTAGTCGAATTATTAATTCTAACTTCTGTACAATTATCATTACATCTTCCATATTTTGAATTTGTTAAATAGGCTACTGCTCCCCATTCCATATTTTTCATCATGTGACTTTCTAATTCTCGTTTGTAATTATAAACTTTATAGAAGGCATTTGCTACTTTTATACTTCTCCAACTATAAACATTTGGTTTAATAATTACTCTATCTGACGCGATGATATCTTTTTCGGCACCAGTTGTTTTCCAATTCGTTGTACTTAAATTAGTAACATCCTCATTCTGATTATATCCCGTTTCAAACTTCCCCATCCAGAATCCATTACTATCAAAACTTGTAAATGCTGGATGGGTTAAAGACGAGTATTTGGTACTTCCTGTTTTAATTGTGTCGTTTTTATTTACAAATTTTATATTAAATTGGCTGTTGTTGATTTAGTTCTTTTCTTTGAGCAAAATCTTCTATTGTTCCTAAGTTTTCGTTGGTATCTGTAAATTTATCTGTTTCTGTTACTCCATTCCATATTTCATATTCATATCTGGGTATCCATACAAAATAGCTTTCAATGTTTTCTTCAGGTATTTCTTCTCCAACTTCATAGTCTTCTTTATTTTTTAATATCACTGCATTTGCCCATTGTTGTTTGGAATAATTGTACCATTCACTTGTTAAATCTGCTTTTTTGGCATGGCCATTTGTTTCGTTAAAAGTAATTGCTACTAATTCATTTCCTAAATCTGGTATGGCTCCATTTAATGTACTATCTATATAAAGGTTATCAAAATATAAATAACATTTTGTTTTTGTAGTACCTATATTTTTTAACTCAATACTCCAGTTTTCTTGATTCCAATTTACATGGCTTTTTTTACTTGAATCTGTGATATCTTCACAATAACTTTTTGATGTATCTAAACTATAATCACTATTTTGATTTGGCATATCTTTTTGTAATTCTCCATCTATATAAACCATGAAACTTAAGTTTCCCACTTCTTGGACTGTTCCATTAATGATATTAAAATTATGATTCACTTCAAAACTTGCAAATGTTCTGTATAGTATAGATCCAGATACAAGCATCATGCAAATTATAGTAAAAATAATAATTTCTATTTTTTTGGTATTCTTTTCTTTGAATTTTTTTAGATTCATGAAATCCATCTCCTATTTTGTATCTTGTTACTATACATTATTTTTTATTATTATAAATTATTCTTTTGTACCGTGTCAATATACAAATTGAATATTCAAAAAAAAGACATGATAAAATTTTATTGATGGTGATACTGATGCGTATAAATTGTAATAATTATAATCCAAAAGATATTATTCGCTTTATCCGCGAGAATAGTGGGAAAACACAAACTTTATTTGCTAAAGATTTAAATAAAACGAGAGGTTGGACAGCTAAAGCGGAACGAGGAGAAATAAAAATAAGTTTTGATGATTTTTTAAAAATATTAGAAATCAATGATATTAATATGACTTTATCTAGTGAAAAAAGAAAAAAATAAAAGGCATTGTTAAGAAATAATCTATCTTTTCTTGACAATCCTTTTTTTATTACTACAATAATTAGAATTTCTTCTAACGTTTAAATGTCTTAGTTTCTTTTCTTCTTGCTTGTTCTTTAATTAATTTCACAGCTGATGCTAATCCTAATTCATATTTATCTGATAAGATGACATCTAAATTCATTGTCTTTAATTTATCAATAGCTGTTTTTTGATCTAAGTCAAAAGCAACTTCACAAGATACTAAAATATTTTTATGTTCATATTTTACTAATTTTACAAATTTATATTCTTTCACAAAATAATTATCTTTAATTTTTTCTTCTACTGTTTCCATATCATCGTGTAACAATTTTTATTCTCCTTTCTTACTCTTTAGAAAAGACAGATTACTCTGCCTTTATTACTATATGTCTGTTTGGTTCTTCCCCTTCACTCGTTGTAGATATACCTTTAAAATTGGTAAGTTTATTATGAATAATTCTTCTTTCATAAGAATTCATATTTTCTAAGGCAACAGGTATTTTGGTTTCTCTTACTTCTCTCGCAACTTTGATAGCCAGTCTTTCAAGTGCTTTTTCTCTTTTTTCTTTATAATTTTCGACATCTAAAACAATTTTAGGCGTGATATTCCAATCTGAATTTATTTTTGCACGACATAATGTTTCTAGTGCTTTCAATGTTTGTCCATTTTTTCCAATCAAGATTGCATTTTTATCAGAAAACATAGTGATATTGAATATTTCATCACGAATACTTGTTTCAAATTGTACTTCCATATCAAAATATTTTGTTATTTCTAATAAGTAGTCTTTTATTTCTTGTAATAAATCTTGGTGAGAAATAGCTTTTACTTGATATATAGTTGTTTTAAATAGTCCCCCTTTTTTGATTTCTTCTTTTGTATAGATAATATTTTCGGTTTGTAACTCATTTTTAGCATTTTCTACTGCTTCTAATAAAGTTTTTCCTTCGGTTATAACTGGCATTTTACTTCACTTCTTTCTTTTATTTTCTTTTTTTCTTTGCTTTTATATCTATGATTTTTTTGGATTTTGGTTTTTCATCATTTTTTAAGACTTTTTTTATAATCCAATTTTGAACAACAGCAAAGCCATTGGTTACGATCCAGTAAAAAGCTATCGCAGTTGGTAATGAAAATGATGCAATCGAAATACTTACGATCATAAACATAAACATAAAATTCATTTGTTTCATCATTTCATTATCTTGTGTAGATTTCATTGAATTTTTGAAAGAAATATAAGTGGTTGCAACGATTAAGAATATTAGTACTATATAAATGTATTCTCCTTCACTTAGGCCTTTCCAAGGTGTCATTCCAAGGTGCATTCCAAATAAGCTACCTTCAAAAATAGCGGGTACTTTATTAATTGCATCTAAGAAAGCAAAGAATAAAGGGATTTGAATGAGGGCTACCAGGCACCCTGAAACAGGATTAATTTTATATTTTTGGTAAACTAGCATTTGCTCTTGGCTTTTGGCCATCATTGATTCCGAATCCGTTTTTCCAGCATATTTTCTTTCTATTCTTTGAATTTCTGGTTGAGCTTTTTGCATATTACTTGTTGCTCGCATACTTTTAATTGCTAATGGTAACATGATAAGTCGTATTAATAATCCTATTACCATAACAGCAATTCCAAAGTTGTCAAATAAGAATCCTGCTTTTAATATTAATAAAGCAAGGGGTCTTACTAAAATCGATTCCCATAGTCCATTGTATGGATTGGAACCTAATTTAAATTCTTCACAAGTTGGTAGATCTTCTAGTTTCACATCTAGTTCTTCTGAATGTTCTTCATAGATTTTATATAACTCAGAGTCTTTCTGTGGTTGACATAATATATCTTTTCTAACACTTTGACCAGTTTGTTCATTTGTAATGATCGTTCCATTTTCATCTTTTAAGTAATTATCATTTCCACAACCGGTTGTTAAAAATATTATAAAAACTAATATTACTGCTAGTATCTTATTCTGTTTTTTCATTTAATCACGTTCCTTTACTAGTTCTTGAAAACTTTTTTGTAATTCTTGGAAGTTTAAATTTTTTGTGTTTTCTTTCATTATTATAATATAATCTTCGTTTTCATTCAATGTTTTTTTCCATTCTGTTAGAATTACACGCATTTGTCTTTTTAATTTATTACGATGTACAGCATTTCCTAATTTTTTTGAAACTGCAATTCCAAAATGAGGATAAGAATATTTTCCTTTCCTTATATATATAACAAAATTTTTATTTTTAATAAATGATTCGTGTTGAATAATATCAGTAAATTCTTGGTGACTTTTTATCATTTCTTTTTTCTTCATTCTTTTTCCTCCTTAGAACTCGTAATGGAATTTTGCTTTTAATAAAAATTCCACATAAAAATGTGGATTATTTATGACACAAAACTTTGCGACCTTTGTTTCTTCTTTTTTTCATAACGCTTGATTTTTTACGTGAGAAAAATCCGTGTTTTTTGGCTCTTCTTCTCTTATTTGGTTGATATGTTCCTACTTGCATGGTAATCCCTCCTTTTTTTATAAGCTCCCTTATTATAATATCAAAAGTTAAGGAAAGTCAATCAAAAGTAGAAAATTAAATGGAAAAATGGTGTTTATCTTTTTAGACAATTATAAATTATAAGGGAATATTTTGATTTATTGAACGGAATAGGGAATGAATTTTTTTCTTGTTTTAAGTTTCTAATTGTTAGAATTACTATTTTTTTCTATTAAAATCTATGTTTTTCTTATGAAAGAAACATAAACTATATTAGGTGACATTATGAACAATTATGAAAAAGCTAAACAGTACATTGAGAATGCTGTGAAAAATTATGCCATTTTCTATTCTTATTATGGGCCTACGGGACCTACAGGACCGATGGGGCCTACTGGCGAGGTAGGGCCACCAATCAATATCTGTGGAACTTTTGATACAGAAGAAGATCTTATCCAAGCTCATCCATTTGGAAAAATAGGAGAAGCCTATCTTGTTGGAGAAGATATTTATGTCTGGAATAGTATAGATGCTTGCTGGATTGATGTTGGTGCTTTCCGCGGCCCTCAAGGAGAAATGGGACCTCAAGGGGAAGAAGGACCTCAGGGTGTACAAGGAATTCATGGAGCCATCGGGCCTACTGGGCCAATGGGACCCCAGGGAATTCAAGGAGAACAAGGCCCAATGGGCGAGAAAGGGGAGAAAGGAACGGATGGAACAAGTGTAACGATTTTAGGATCTTATTCTTCGTTAGAGGAATTAAAGCAATATCATTCAAAAGGTAGTCCAGGCCAAAGTTACTTAGTAGATGATTCTCTTTATGTTTGGTCTGAAGAACAACAGGAATGGAGTAATGTAGGAAAAATTCGAGGCCCACAGGGAGTTCAAGGTATTCAAGGAAAAACTGGACCAACTGGACCAAGGGGATTACCAGGTGAAACGGGTCCACAGGGTCCGCAAGGGGAAGAAGGGCCTCAAGGTGTTCAAGGCTTGCGTGGAGAACCAGGTCCACGAGGGCCACAGGGAATTCAAGGCCCTCAAGGACTTCCAGGCACTTTAAATATTCCAACTGCATATTTTACTACTACTTGTGCAAATTTTCCAGATGGAGTAACTGTCGATACTCAGGATAAGATTCCCCTCAAAAATGAAATATTAAATATGGATAATATGATTTATTTTAGTAATATCAATAATACAGTTACTTTTTTGAAAAATGGAAAATATCGGATTGATTTTAGTGTTCAAGCTCAACCTATCTCTTCTTACCAACAAGAATTAGGTGGAAATATTATTTCTCTTGGATTTGCTGATTTTACTGAAAAAGTTAATTTTGGAAATTCAGTTTGGGGAAATGGATCAAACCCAATATCTGTAACTGGTTTTGGTTATATTACTGTAACAGAACCTATGTGGTTTGAAATTTTAAATACAGGAAAATTTCCTATTAAACTTCAAAGTCCAAAACTTAATACTATAAATACAAATTTAGATTGTGCTAGCCCAATAGTAACTCTAATGATTCAAAAAATTGAATAAAAATAATTTTTCATAACGGATTGTAGAGAGTTTTAACTTTAATTAAAATTATCGTATTTATAAAAAATCTCAAAGTTACTTACTTTGAGTAAACTGTCTTTATTTGTTGTATTTATTATAACTCTTTTATGCTTGTTTGAAAATAATATTTTTGGTATTTGTAGTCAAGTTGTGAATAAACCTTTATTTTATCGTATCTTTTTTCTATTTTCTAAAAGTAAGTAACTTTGAGAAAATGGGAAGGATATTGTTATGAAATTAGAAAGATTTAAAGAGAAAAATAATAAGATGATTGGTGTCATACTATTTACTATCATTTGTATATTACTAATAGGAAGTGTGATCCTTTATAAAACATTTGCTAGCTTTGAAGTAAACCATAATTTTAATATTATTAATGGAACCATTGAAGACACAGGAAATATTTATTTTGCTTTTTATGTAAATGATGGAAATGAAGATAGAATTCAAACTGAGATGCCTCAAAAGGGAAGTGGATATGTTTTTAATTCAAAAAAAAGTTTTTGTGGTGTGAATGGAGTAAATGATCCTTCTATAAAACTTTGGTTTGATCGTGATAGTTGGTCTGTTATTACTGAGGGTTTAACTACTGCTAGAACAAAATGTTATTTATATTTTGACAAAGGAGAAAGTTTAATAGATAAAATAGAAAATCTAAATACAGTTGAAGAGGGTGATGGTTTATATCGAGTAAATCACGAAAATGCTGATATTACTTATACGGACGATGAGACAAAGCAAGAAATGTTAAAAAAAGAAGAATTAAGGTATGCAGGAAAGAGTCCAGATAATTATGTTTGGTTTAATCATGAATTATGGCGTATTATTGGTTTAGTAAATACAACTGAAGATCAACGAATTAAAATTATACGTAATGAAAGTATCGGAAAGTATAGTTGGGATAGCTCAGAAAATGAAATAAATAATGGAGCTGGAATAAATGAATGGAGTCAGGCAGATGGAAAGTCTTTATTAAATATGTATTATTATAATTCTTTTGATAATCAGTCTTGTATTACAAATTCATATAATATGTCAGTTCCTTGTGCTTTTTTAAAAAATGGTTTAAAGTATGTTCATAGTTTTATTGATTATATTGAATGGAACTTAGGGAGTAATGGTGAAAATATTACTTGGGGTACTATTACTACCACCCAGGCATACAATTTTGAAAGGAGTAATTCTACAGGTGATTGGTGTAAAAGTAGAAATACTAATGAAACTTGGTACTGTAACGATAAAGTTTCACGGAATATTACTTGGCAGGGAAATGTAGCACTCATGTATCCAAGTGATTATGGATATGCGACAAGTGGGGAAAGTTCTTCTAATCGAGAACAATGTTTAACTTCTAATTTATTTGAATGGTCTAGTACTTGCTATAATCACAATTGGTTAAATAAGAATGTAGATTCATGGACACTTACTCCAGCAGGAATAGATAGCATGGCAGAGCTTGCTTTTCGTATTGACTCAACTGGAATTTTTACAACTGTGAGTTCTCATTTGTCTTTTTATAGTGCATTTTTTCCGACTCTTTATTTAAAAACTGATATGTTGGTATCTTCTAATTCTAATGGTTCAATCGATTTTCCTTATATTATTGGTTAGTGAAAAACTATCCATTTTTTATTTTATCAAAATTCTTTTTATTTCATTTGCAATTTCTTTATCTGTAAGTTTTAAGGCCACAACTATTTTAGCAAAAATTTTACAAAGTTTATAATGTTTTTTATGGTAACATCTCAAAGTTATCAACTTTGAGTAAATTGTCTTTATTTGTTGTATTTATTATAACTCTTTTCTCGTTATTTGAAAATATGATTTTTTGATTTTGTAGTCAAGTTATGAATAAACCTTTATTTTATCGTATCTTTTTTCTGTTTTCTAAAAGTTGATAACTTTGAGA
>CANPWX010000023.1 GCA_947585065.1 uncultured Bacilli bacterium
GTGTCACAAGTATTATTAGTTGATTTGAATTACAATATAATTAACATCATTCGACAAAAAATTGTAAAAAAGAGTATAATATATACGAGGAGAGGATTATATGGAAATAAAAGAAGTCATAGAAGCCATTGAATATGTAAAAAAATATAAAACAGAAACAAATAGAATTGAAGTTAAGAAAGCTCTTGGTGGTTTTCCCACTTGCTATGATACTTTTTCTAGTTTTTCTAACAAGTATGGTGGCATAATAATATTTGGTGTTGATGAAGATAAAGATTTTGAAATAACTGGCGTATATGATATAAATGATTTGCAAAAGAACAAATGTAATTCATGATGGACAACAAACAACAATAGAGTATTATAAGGATAAAGTTTTAGAATATTGTCAAAAACCTAGAATGGCAAAAGAAATAAAAGAATATTTGGGTATAAGTTCTAGGCAATATATTTCAACCAATATCATTAGACCATTAATTAATGAAGGAAAATTAGATTATACAAATAAAAATAGTGTGAATGCAAAAAATCAAAAATATGTGTCAACAAAAAAATAAAATATTTAACTATTTGAATAAATTCCTTTGTTAAATAAATTAAATCAGAAATAATGTGTCTAAAGAAGTAAAGAAGGAGAACGCAACGAAAAAGCGTAATAAGTGAGTCAGTCTTTAATTATTGATGATGGTATCTTTAGCAAAAGTTTTTGTTATAGCCATAGGAACTTTCACATAATCTATATCAAATAATTTTGTATAATCAGTACTTCTTCACATAATTTTACTCCTTGTTATATTTTTTTTAATTCTGACAATAGTTTTTCTCTTACATTGAGTAACTGTTTTCTTTTATTTAATAATTTTTTATTTTCTTTTTTTACTCGTTTTAAATCTTCTTTCGTTATCAATTTATTTTCCATATTACATCACTGTGTATATATTACTAGAGTTTTAACGACTAGATTTTTTTAAGAAAAAACAGAATATTTTTTAATTTGTCTTTTGTTATAATTGAAATATTTACCGAACTGTAACAAATAGATAAAAAATTCGTCATTTCTGGTTGCTATTTATCTAAAAAATTGATAAAATTAATAATAGAAAATAAGCAGTAAGGGGCTGATTTTTTGTGAATACAGAAGATAAAATAATACAAGTTGCAATAGAAGATATCATTCCAAACAGATTTCAACCACGATTAGCATTTGATGAAGAAGGATTAAAAGAATTATCAGAATCCATTCGTCAACATGGAATTATTCAACCACTTGTTTTGAGAAGATTAGGAAATAAATATGAAATTATAGCAGGTGAAAGAAGATTTAAAGCATCTACTATGGCTGGGCTAAAGACAGTCCCAGCAATTATATCAAATATTGATGATAACAAAAGTGCTGAAATTGCCTTGGTTGAAAATATTCAAAGAAGAAATCTAACACCAATTGAAGAAGCAAAATCCTATAAAAATCTTTTAGATCGTGGTTACATGACTCAAGAACAATTAGCGGAAAAGATGGGCGTAAGTCAAAGTTCTATAGCCAACAAATTAAGACTTTTAAACCTTGCACAAGAAGTTCAAGATGCACTTTTACAAGAAAAAATAAGTGAACGGCATGCCAGAAGTTTACTGAGTCTTCCAAAAGAAGAACAACCAGAATGGCTAAAAAAAATAATCACAAAAAGATTAACAGTAAGACAATTAGATTTAGAAATAAAAAAAGCGAAAGGAGATGGGGAAGGAGAAAATCTTAAAGTTTCTCCAGAACCAGATATTATGTCTATGATAAATAATGCCAAAGATATTAACGGAATAGAACCGCAGATAAGTTCTCCGATGGAAGAACGACAACCTCAAGAACAAAAAGAAATTCCAAACAAATTCTTTAACTTCTTAGAAGATGAAGCAGCATCAATGACAATGGATAGTCCTTTTATAACACCATCAGATTCAATGAAAATTGAACCAGAAAAAAATACAATAGAAGTATTAGAAGATCTTGATATAAAATCTCCAGAAAAAATAGAAGAGCCAAAAATAGTAGAAGAAAACAAAGATGTGATAATGCCATTTTATTTTAACAACAATCAACCAACGAATAACACAATAGAAGAAATAAAAGAAAAACCAAAATCATATATCGATCCAATGGATGCAGTAATAAAACTAGATCCAAACTATAATAAAATAGTAGAAGAAAAAGCAGGGTTAGATTTAAAAACTGCAATTAATGAAGTACGAGATGTAGTAGAAAGTTTAAAACAAAAAGGATTTAATATTTCCATTGAAGAATTAGACTTAACTGGAAATTATCAAATAATCATTAATGTAAAAGAAAAAGATTAGTAAAACCTAGTCTTTTTTTAAAATAGAAAGGATAAAAATATGAAAAAAACTTGGCTTGCTATCATTACTCTTTTAACACTAAGTACGACATCATTGAGTATTATATTAGAAAAAATAAAACCTATTTATAAAAATTCTAAAGAACTATTTGGATTATATTATACCCTTGCAGAAGAAAAATTAAATAATATGACAGAAGAAGAATGGATATCTCAAATTCTTTTAGTACGCGTCCCCGAAACAAATGCTAAAGAACAACAAGAAAAAAATCAATTTGGGGGATATTTATTTTTTGCAAGAGATTTTGCAGACTTAACGAAAGAAGAAGTGATAAATAAAACAAAGAGTTATCAAGAAGTATCAAAAATACCATTACTCACCGCGGTAGATGAAGAAGGAGGCATAGTGGTAAGGATAAGCAGTAACCCAAATTTAAGAGAAAGTCCATTTTTATCCTCAAGAGAACTTTATAAACAAGGAGGATTTTCCAAAATAAAAGAAGATACAATAGAAAAAAGTAATCTTCTAAATTCTCTTGGCATAAATGTAAACCTTGCTCCAGTCGTAGATATATCTACTGAGGAAACTGATTATATGTATAAAAGAAGTATTGGCCTTTCAGCAGAGGAAACAGCTCAATATGTAACTACTGTTTTAGAAGCAAGTAAAAATTTAGGAGTTTCCTATGTTTTAAAACATTTTCCAGGTTATGGAAACAATGTGGATACCCATACTGGTACTGCAAAAGATATAAGAGATATAGAAACCATAAAAAATATAGACTTAGTTCCTTTCGTAAAAGGAATTCAGAATTCTGTAGAAAGTATCATGATCAGTCACAATATTGTCACAGCAATAGATGAAGAAAATCCTGCTTCCTTATCGTCAAAAATTCATAAATTATTACGGGAAGATTTAAACTTTACGGGGGTTATTATCACAGATGATTTATCCATGGGTGCGATTAAGAATATTGAATCTCCCTTTGTTAAAGCAATACAAGCAGGAAATGATTTAATTATTACATCAGAACCAGAAAAAACAATTCAAGAAATCAAAAAAGGATTACAAAGTAAAGAAATCACAATAGAACAGATAAAAGAGATGGCCAAAAGAGTAATTGCTTGGAAATATTACAAAGGATTACTCTGAGTCATCTTTTTTTGAAGGTAAAACAGCATAAACCTCCGTCCCTTTAACATAGTAAAATAAAGTATTATTTTTACTAGCAAGATTTTCTTCTCCTGTAATAGCATCACGAATTAAACCAACTACATTTTGAGGTTTTTCATACCATACAGCTTCTGTATTTTCTAAATATTTTTCCATCGTATCTAGCCAAATGTTTTTTCCATAAAAACTAGCATTCTCATTAATTTCTTTCGCATCATCATTTCCAACCCAAACCATCATTAAAAGATCAGGATTATATCCAACAACCCAAGAATCCGTATTTGTCGTTCCTGTTTTTAAAGCATACTTTCGACTCATTTTAGAAGCTAAAGATAGAGCAGTAGGAGTAGTATAATCAGAAAAAACAGAATTCGTTGTACTAGTAAGCATCTCATTTAAAATATAAACATCATTACTATTAAACACATAATTATGTTTTAATTTATGCTCATATAGGACATTTCCTTCCATATCTTCTACTCTTTGAATAAAAAATAATTCTTTTTCATCTCCACCACTTGCTAAAGTAGTATATCCATGAGCAAAATCGAGCATATTTAATTCACTAGTTCCTAATGCAAGCGATGGATTACCAATTAAATCTTCTTCAATTCCAGCTAGATTAGCCGTATGAACGAGCACATCTGTTCCTAAAAACAAATGAGTTTTGACAGCATAAACATTGTCCGAATAAGCAATAGCCGCGGCCATAGTAATATTCTTATTAGCATAAATTTGATTATAATTATTTGGAGTATACATTTGATTATTAGCAAAATGAAAAGTTGTTTTTTCACTTTTAAATAAAGAAGAAGAAGTAAGACCGTTTTCTAAAGCAGCATAATAAAGAAAAGGTTTCATCGTACTTCCTACTTGACGTTTACTCATTGTCGCTCGATTATATTGACTTTTCGCATAATTAAGTCCTCCTGTTAAAGCAATCACTCCACCTGTTTTGGGATCAATCATAACACTAGCAACTTGAAGCTCTTCTTGATTTCCTAAATAATTTAAAATAGATTCCTCCATTTTTTCTTGAGCTGAATGATCAAAAGTAGTATAAATTTTAAGTCCACCAGATTCAATTAAAGAGGAAGGAACTTCTTTGATTTTACTTAATTCTTCTAGTACTGCATCTTGATAATATAAAATTGTTTGAGAATTATTTTGTTTTCTTTTTCCATAAATAGGAATCTTTTCTTGAAATAAAGAATGATAAGTTTCTTCACTTATATAGTGATTATTCACCATAGTTTCAGCAACCACCATTGCTCTTTCAATACAAGCATCATAATCACTTACAGGATTATATCCACTTGGATTTTTTGGAATACCAGCGAGCATAATTGCCTCCTCTAAAGTTAAATCTTTACTACTTTTATTAAAATAATATTTACTTGCATCCTCAATTCCATAATTTCCTTCTCCAAAATTGATAGTATTCAAATATCCTTCTAAAATATTATCCTTTTTATAATGGACTTCTAATTCAATCGTTAAGAAAGCCTCTTTAATTTTTCTTTCCCATGTTTGATCAAAAGTTAAAAACATATTTTTAATATATTGTTGACTAATAGTCGATGCACCAAACCGAGTATGATCAGTAATATTTTGATACATTGCTTTAATAATTCTTAAATAATCAAATCCTTTATGTTGATAAAAATTTTTATCTTCTACCGAAATAATAGCATTTTTAAAATCATCCGATATATCATCTAAACTAATCCATTCACTCGAACCAGAGCCTTGATAAATTAAATTTTCGTTCCGATCATAAATAAATACTTTTCCTAAATCTTTTAATTCTAATTTAGGAGAAAAAAAGGCAAAAACATAAACTCCAGTTAAAAGAATAAATCCCGATAAAATAAGAAAGAGAAAGAAACGAAAGAGAAAAAAAATCTTTTTCATGTATGTCACCTAAAATTTATTATAAAAAATATTTGCAAAATTATAATAAAAATTGTATAATATACCTCCGGAAGTGAAAAAATATGAAAAAAAGGGATGAAAAATTTAAAAAATTAAAGAGAGGAACAACAGCAATAGGATATTTAGACTATCAAAAAGATAATATAGAAGAAGAAATAGATTTTGACTCAGATACTATAAGAGAAAAAACAACAAATTTAATTATCTGGATATTAATAGGTGCATTATTAAGTATATATGCAATGGTAGCTAATTTTCTTTTTTTGGTTCCACCTATTCTTTCGATCTGTGCAATAGGTTTACCAATCCAATGTTTAAAAATTCATAGTATTGAAAAAAAATTGAATGCCTCTCGATTTGAAAAAATATATGTTGCAAAACAATCAAGAGAATTAAAAAATGAAGTAACAAAAACAAGAGAATATACAGAAGGAGAATTAAAAACAGAAGAAGTTTTTGTGAATAATGATAAAGAACGTTTAGAAAAAATAAAAAAACTAATGAATTTAGTTTATCTATGTGGCCTAAAAGAAGGAAAACTAAAAGAAAAATATATTGACCAATTAGCGAAAAAAAATAACGTATCTCCAGAAGAAATAAAAGAGAGTATGTCTACTGTTGGATTAGTTTTAAAAAAATAAAATGATTGTAAATTAATTAGGAGTTCAGTATAATAGAACTAGGTGATATTTTATGGATAGTAAAGATGAATTATATCTATTACAAAAAGAATATCAAAGGGTTGAACAATATAAAAAAACAAAAATAGAAGAAATAAAAGATAAAAAAAGGGAAATGCAAATTGGTTTTTGGTTTTGGACACTCCTAACTCTTATAACCTTACTTATGCACATAGATCCAATTGCCTTGATTTCTAGTGGTTTACTAATCGGAACTTTATGTTGGGATTATACAAAATTAAAACAAGACAAAAAAGAATTATTAGGATTTCGATATGCTACATTAGGATTAAAGAAAAAAATCAGAAAATGTGAAACTAATTTACAACTAGAAGAAAAAAAGAACAAAGTAGTAAGATTTATTAAAGAAGAAGCAAGAATTAGAGAGATAATGGAACTTTATTATACGTATGGTTACTACTTAGATACTCCTTTAAATAAAGAAACTTTAGAAGATGCTTTTCCATCATTAGAAAAAGAGGAAATAGAGGACTGTTTAAAATTAGTAAGAATCAAGAAATAATGTTTACTTTTTCTTGATTTTTTTCTTACCATTCACTATAATGTTTTTGAAAAAGAAGATGGTTTTATGAATATAATGCTTTGGAAAGGGGATAATATTGTACGAAATTTAAAAGTTCCCTATCAAAAAGAGGATACAACTTTAAAATTTTCTTTTGATGAAATGGAGCATACTTTAAATTTAGAAACTTTAGAATTTACAAGAGAAAACGAAGAATATATCTTTTATCTTGACATAAAAGATGAAAAATGTGAAATAACACTGAAAAATGAAGGATACTACTTGCAAGTTCCAGTAGAGTATGCTAATCTATTGAAGAATAAAAAAGTTTATGAGCTCAACTATCGAATAGAAACAGATGATGAGCCCTTAAAATTAACATTAGAATTGGAAAGGGAAGAAGAATGATAGAAAAAGAAATAGAGGCAATTTTAAAAAAAGCATTAGATAAATTAAAATACCATTTAGATAAACTAGAAGTTGTTGTTTCTAATCGAAAAGATCTATGTGATTATCAATTTGATGGATGTTTTGCTTTAGCTAAGATTCTACATAAAAGTCCTTTAGAAATTGGTGAAAATATTATAGAAGCGTTAAAAGAAGAAAAAGAATCATTAGACTATTTTCAAGAAGTCCAGCTCTTAGCACCAGGATTTATTAATTTTACATTAACAAATGCTATCATAAATGAAAAACTAAATAACATGGCAAAAGATGAAAAATTTAATATAGAAATGCCAGAGCAAGAAACTATCGTAATCGATTATGGAGGACCAAATATTGCAAAACCTCTTCATGTAGGCCATTTAAGAAGTGCAATAGTAGGAGAATCTATAAAAAGAATGCTAAAATATATGGGACATCATGTAATCGCAGATGTTCATTTAGGAGACTACGGACTTCAAATAGGAGAAGTCATCTTTGGCATGAAAGAGAAAAACATTTCTTTAGAAGAAGTAACATTAGAAGATTTAGAAACAATATATCCAGAAATCAGTAGTCGTTGTAAAGAAGATGAAGAATTAAAAGAAAAATGTGCAACAATAACGAAAGAATTACAAGAAGAAAACAAAGAATACCAAAAATATTATCAAAAAATAAAAGAACTTTCCTCAAATGATATTCTAAGAATTTATAACTACTTAGATGTCCATTTTGATTTATGGGAAGGAGAGTCAAATGCTTATCCATATATACCTAAATTAACGAAAAAGTTAGAAGAAAAACAATTGTTAACCGAAAGTAATGGAGCAAGAGTAGTATATGTGAATGAAGAACAAGATACGAAAGAACTACCACCTCTTCTTTATCAAAAACAAAATGGTGCATATCTATATGGAACAACTGATTTAGCAACAATTTTAGAAAGAGTGGAAAACTATCACCCAGATCGAATTATTTATATAGCGGACTCCAGACAAAGTATGCACTTTGAAACTTTTTTTAGAGCATGGAAAAAATTAGATTCACAAAATCCTAAATTAGAATTTCTATCATTTGGAACAGTCAATGGAACCGATGGAAAACCATTTAAAACAAGAGCTGGAAATTCTCCAAAACTCGATTCTTTATTTAAAGAAGTAAAAACAGCTTTCTTAAATTCAAATACCAAAAATGAAGAGATGAAAGAAAACGACTTAGATATTATAGTAAATGCAATTATAAAATTTGCCGATTTACAAAACAATAGAGAAAAAGATTATATTTTTGATATAGCCAAGTTTTCTAGTGTTGTAGGAAAAACTGGCCCTTATATTTTATATACATATTTAAGAATAGCAAGCATTTTAAAAAAAGAAAAGTTTTATCTTGAAAATCTAAATAAAGAGATATATGATAATACAGATAGGGAATTAAGATTAAAGATGATCGAGTTAGAAAATACCTTAAAATACGCGGTAGATACTAGGTTGCCTTCCGTTTTAGCAAATTATTTGTATGATTTATGTGTAAATATGAATGCTTTTTACGAAAAGAATCATATTAATACTTTAGAGAATAAAGAAAAAAAAGAAAATTGGTTATTTCTACTTACTTTATCAAACAGAATGATAAAAAGTATGCTAGAATTATTAGAAATAAACTTACCAGAAAGGATGTAAAATATGAAAAAGTTAAAAGATTACTCAAAAGAAGAATTAGAACTTATGGGATATGATGATATAGCCTATATTATATTGGAAGAATCAAAGAAAAAAATGAAAATAAATGATTTATTTAAAAAAATATGTGAAGTATTAGGTTTAAGTGATGATGATTTTGTGAATCAAATTGCGGATTTTTTTGAAATATTAACAACAGATAAAAAATTTATTTTATTAGAAAATGGCTATTGGGATTTAAGAACCCGTCATAGTGAAAAAGTCGTAATAGAAGAGGAAGAAGAAGAGGAATTTGAAGAAGAATCAAATGAAAATATTGATGAAAATGTAGAAGAAACAGAAGATGATACTTACTATGATGACGATGATGTAGATGATGATGCAGACGATGATCTAAAAGATTTAGTAATAATGGATGAAGAAGAAGATGGATTATAGCAAAACTTTTTAATGAATAAATTAGAAAGGAAATTGTTATGAAAGAAAAATTAGAAACAATTAAAGCTCGTTATGAAGAAGTTTCAGCCTTACTTATGAATCCTGATATAATGAACGACTTTAATAAATTAAAAGAGTTATCAAAGGAACAAAGCGATTTAAAAGAAGTAGTAGATAAATATAATGAATTACTAGTATTAGAAAAAAACTTAAGTGAAGCCAAATCCTTAATAAATGATCCAGAAATGAGAGAAATTGCTGAGACTGAAGTAGAAGAAAATACGAAAAAAATAGAAGAAATGAATCATGAACTAGAAATACTATTAATTCCTAAAGATGAAAATGATGGCAAAAATGTAATTATGGAAATTAGAGGGGCAGCAGGTGGAGACGAGGCAAATATATTCGCTGGAGACCTTTTAAGAATGTATACCTATTATGCTGAAAAACAAGGTTGGAAAATTGAAATCAATCATCAAGTAGAAGGCACAAGTGGTGGATTTGCTCAAGTAGAATGTACTATCAAAGGAGACAACGTTTATAGCAAATTAAAATACGAAAGTGGTGCTCATCGTGTTCAAAGAGTGCCAGTGACTGAAACGCAAGGACGAGTTCATACATCCACTGCAACTGTAGTTGTCATGCCAGAAAGAGATGATATAGATATTGAAATTAAAGAAAGTGATTTAAAAATTGATGTATATCATTCTAGTGGTGCAGGCGGGCAATCAGTTAACACCTCAAACTCAGCTGTAAGAATTACACACTTACCAACCAATACCGTCGTAACTTGTCAAAATGAAAGAAGTCAATTAAAAAATAAAGAAAGAGCCATGCAGTGGCTAAAAATAAAATTATATGATCAACAAGAACAAGAACAAGAGCAAAAATTTGGACGTGAACGAAAAAGTAAAGTAGGAACAGGTGATCGTTCTGAAAAAATAAGGACTTATAACTATCCTCAAAATAGAGTAACAGATCATCGTATAGGCTTTTCAATTATGAGTTTAGATAGAGTGATGGAAGGTGACCTTGAACCAATTATTGAAGCATTAACGACTGAGGACTTAAAAAGAAAATTAGCAGGCGAATAAAACCTGCTTTTATATTATTTTTAAATTTGAGTGTAAATTCTTTTACTTTTTATAGCTGATTATAATTGAACAATAATCACAATTAGGGAGTAACAGAAAAACTTGCAAAAAATGGAAAGTGTGGTATAATGTTTACAGAAAGAGAAATCTTTCATAAAAAGAAAACTATTGATTATAATAGTTAAGGACAATAAAAAGAGATACATCTGATT
>CANPWX010000024.1 GCA_947585065.1 uncultured Bacilli bacterium
TTTTTACTACTAAGAATTTCATACGATACGACGAATTTTTCATTTAGGTAATCCACAGATATACCTGATATGATAGCTAAGTTATTGAGTTCTTGATAATCATAACAACCTGTTAGAAAAAAGGGAAGAATGAGTAATAAAATTATTTTTTTCATAAGTTACTCCTTTGTCTACGTAAATTTGTTTTGGAAAGCATTTTGCTACGATGAATATCTTTCCATGCTTTTGCCTTTAAAAGTCCTTTCATAAAATATACTTTATCAAATGGTGCGACAGGGTAAAAGTAAGGTTTGCCAAGGCTTTTTAATTCTACCATATGAATTAAGTAGTAGAGGAAAGCAATGACTATTCCATAGAGTCCAAAGAGGGCTGCGGATGTAATAAATATCAGTCTTGCATAACGGATGGCATCAACAAGTTCTTGTTCGGTAAAAATTAAACTTGTGATAAAGGTGAATGCTACTACTATAATCATAATTGGACTAACAAATCCTGCATTTACGGCAGCTTCTCCTAATATTAATGCTCCTAGTATGGAAATTGCACTTCCATAAGAATTTGGAAATCTTATATCACTTTCTCTTAATATTTCATAGATGAATAACATTAACAGAGCTTCGACAATTGCTGGGAAAGGGACGTTATCTCGTTGCATTGCAAAATTAATTAATAAGGATGTTGGAATTGTTTCTGGATTATAGTTAATTAAGGCTATGTATATCGCAGGTGCCATCATCGAAATAAAGAAACATAAAAAACGTATTACTTTTAGTAAATTAATATTGGAACTTTTGGTGTAATTATCGGAGACTGGATTCATAAAATCAGCAAAGAATGCTGGTAAAATTAAAGCAAATGGTGTGGTATCTACTAGTAAAACAATTTTTCCTTCCATTAAAGAATTCGCAACGTGATCTGGCCTTTCTGTTCGAATTACAGTTGGAAAATGCGTATTATTTTCTCTTTCTAAATATTCTTTTAATGTTCCCGAATCCAGTATTCCATCTACATCAATTTGGGATAGTTTTTCTTTTATTGTGTCTATTAAATCTGGTTCAGAAATATCTTCAAAATATAATATATTAATTGCTGTTGTTGTTTTTCTACCTATGATCATATTTTCAGATTTTAAAGTTTTTGATTTTATTCTACGTTTTACTAATCCTAAATTAATTTGAATATTTTCAGTAAAAGCATCTTTTGGGCCAAAAATTGCTTGTTCTGTCAAAGGCTCTGGGACACTTCGATTAATGTCTGCTTTGGTTTCTAAAGCTAGTATTTCACTTCCGCGGATTACGATTGTAAAACCATTTGTAATGTAATATTCTATTTCATCTGGATTGTTGATTATTTTGGTATTAGGTGCAGGTATTAAACTTGCTAAGTCTTTTAGTTTTTGATTTTTACTCGCTAAATAAGACATATTTTTTAAAACATAATCATTTACTTTATTGCTTCCTGTAACACTTTCTAAATAGATAATATAGATTATTTGCCAAGAACTGATTTTTATAGGTTTTATTACTAGATCTACACTTTTATTGAATTCTTTTTGTAAACGTTCGACAATTTTGTTTTTCATAATATCCACCGTTTTTAGTATGAATATTTTTTGAAGTTTTAAACCTATTTTTGTCGACTTTTTGTTCTTTCTGCTTTAAAATATTTTTAGGTGATTTGTTTTATGCTTGTTCAAATTGAAAAACAGGATTATGAGGGAAGAGGGCTCGCTCATATTCACAATAAATGTGTTTTTATTCCAAGAACTTTAAAAGATGAAGTGGTAGATGTTCAAATTCAAAAAGATGAAAAACGTTTTTGCATTGGAAAGGTAGAAAAAATAATTCAGAAAAGTGAATTTCGTATTCCGTCTTTTTGTCCTTATGCTTTTTTATGTGGAGGTTGTTCTTTTGATTTTGTAAGTTATGAACAATCTTTAAAAATAAAAGAAGAAATGATTTGTGATTTAATGGAACATCATGGAATTTCTATTCATTTTTCTATTGTTCCTAGTCGTCCTGTATTAGGATATCGTAATAAAATTAGTTTACATGTGCATCATTTTCAATATGGGTATTATCAAGAAGGAAGTCATGATTTTGTCGCGATTCAAAAATGTATGTTAGTTCACCCTAAAATCAATGAATTTATTCAAGATCATTTCATTGAAATGGAAACAGGAAAATTAATGATTCGAATTAATGATAAAGAAGAAATGTTTCTTGCAATTGAAACGGATGAGGCTATTCCTATTCCTAAAATTTTAGTTGAAAAATACTCTATTGTTGGTATTTTACTGAATCATCGATGTGTATATGGCAAGCCTTTTCTTTCTTATGAAGTTTCTTCTTATTCTTATTGTATTTTAGGTGATTCTTTTTTTCAAGTAAACCCTTATATAGCTGGGATTATTCAAGAAGAAGTGATAAAATCTATTCCTAAAAATAGTATTGTTTTTGATTTTTACTGTGGGTGTGGCTTTTTTACTTTTCCTATTTCGAAATATGCTAAAAAAGTAGTTGGAATTGAACTTAGTCAAAATTCTATATTAGGTGCTGAAAAAATACGAAAAGAACAATCTTTTTTGAATGTTCAATTTCATGTGGGTAAAGTAGAAGATATTGCTGTTCAATTAAATGAAAAACCAACTCTTATTTTGGTGGATCCACCTAGAAGTGGAATCGATAAAAAAACGTTACAATATATATTAAAAAGTAATACAGAAAAGATTCTTTATTTATCTTGTAATCCGATTAGTTTAGCAAGAGATTTAAAAGTATTGATAGAAAAATATGAATTAAAGGATTTTAAAGCTTTTGATATGTTTCCTTATACGCATCATGTGGAGTGTTTATGTACTTTAAATTTAAGATAAGTAAATTCTATAGTTACACTTTTTAAAAATTATAATTTTTTTTAAAGTAAATTTTTCTTTTTTAATAATAATATTAATAATACTGATATGAGTAAAGATAATAAAAATACTAGTAAGAAAGAATATGGATTTTTTCCAAAATCTCCTAAAAAAACATTCATTCCTAAAAAAGATGAGATCATTGTGGGAACAGATATAACTAGTGTCACAGAAGTTAAAAATTTCATGATTGTATTCATATTGTTTGATATAATTGAGTTATAAGTATTCATTGTGTTTGTTAGTATTTCTCGGTATATAGTAACCATTTCAATTGCTTGTTTTATTTCGATTTGAGTATCTTTTAGAAATCCTAATTCGTGTAATTTTAAAGTATGTGTATTTTCTATTTTTTCTAGTATTGCTTTATTTCCTTCTAATGATGTTGTAAAATAAAGTAAACTTTTTTGTAAATTTAACATTTTTTCGATATCTTTGTTATTTGCTTTTGTTAAATTTTTTTCTTTTTGAAGAATTTCATCTTGGATTTCATTTAAATATTTTAAAAATTTTTCTGTACTTTTACGAATTAAAAAAATTGGATAATTCATTGAATCTTTTATTTTTTCTGTTTCTATACTTTGTTCTATTTCATCTGTAAAATTATTTTTTTCTAAAGAAACTGTGATCATTCCTTGATTGAAAAAGAATATTGTATAGGGACAAGTTTTATATTTATATTTTGTTGTATTTTCTATTTTTAATGGAGTATGAAAAATGACTAAAGTATAATTTTCTTCTTGAATGATATGAGGAAGTTCTGATTTGTCTAATACTTTTTCAACATCTGTAAGTTTAATCTGCATTTCTTTTGCAATTTCATTTATTTCTTCTTTGGTAGGAGATAAAAGTTGGATCCAAAAATTGTTTGTTATTTTTTGTTTTTCTTTTAATCCTTGTTTTTGAATTTGAACTATTTTTTTCATTTTTTTCCTTCCATTCTTTGTTTCTATTTTATCACGCTTCAAAAGTTTTGAAAAGTGATAAATTAGCTCTGTTAATTTTGCATAAAATGTAGTATAATCATTGTTAAGAAAGAAGTGAAGTTATGAGTTATTGGATTTTATGGTTAATTATTGTTATTTTGTTAACGATGATTGAAGCTGTTACGGTGAATTTGGTGTCTATTTGGTTTATCTTAAGTGGAATTATTTCCTTGTTTGTTTCCTTATTTGTGGATTCCTTTCTATGGCAATTTGGAATTTTTGTCGGTGTTGGGGCTGTTCTTATGATTTTAACGAAACCGGCTCTTGATAAAATGCTTCAAGAAAAGGAAGCTAAAACTAATTTGGAAAGAATTATCGGAATGGAAGGAGTTGTTACTCAACCTATTAAAAAGAATGTAGTAGGAGAAGTGAAGGTTGATGGTAAATTATGGTCTGCTGTTTCTGATGTTTCGATTAAAGTAGATGAAGTGATTCGGGTAAAAGAACTTCAATCTGTTAAATTAGTGGTAGAAAAAGTAGTGAATGAAGAAGAAAAAGTTGTGAAAAAGGAAGGTACTTCAAAATCTTCTTCTCAGAAAAAAAGTTCAAAAAAGAGTTCTTCTAAAAAGCCTACTACTACCAAAAGTACTACGAAAAAATCTACTTCAAAAAGCAACTCTACTAAAAAGGTAAATGAAACTAAAGGGACTCGTGGAAAACAGGTATCTAAAGAAAAGAAAGAAGTGAAGTAAAATGCCTCTATTTTTAATATTACTGGTTTTAATTGCTATCATTGTTATTCCTTGTGTCAAAATTGTTCCGCAGTCTAAATCTTATGTTATTGAACGTCTTGGCTCTTATTATACAACTTGGGAACATGGTGTTCATTTTATGGTTCCTTTTATGGATCGAATTGTCAATATTGTTTTGTTAAAAGAAATTGTTCGAGATTTTGATCCTCAACCTGTTATTACAAAAGATAATGTGACAATGCAAATTGATACGGTTGTTTATTTTCAAATTACTGATGCAAAACTTTATACTTATGGAGTTGAGTACCCTATCAGTGCAATTGAAACTTTAACTGCAACTACTTTACGTAATATTATTGGAGAATTGGAACTCGATCAAACGTTAACTAGTCGTGATATTATTAATACGAAAATGCGTGCGATTTTGGATGAAGCTACTGATCCTTGGGGAATTAAAGTGAATCGTGTCGAAGTGAAAAATATTCTTCCACCAAAGGATATTCAAGAAGCTATGGAAAAACAAATGCGTGCTGAACGTGAACGTCGTGAAAAAATATTACAAGCTGAAGGTGAAAAAAAATCGTCTGTTTTAATTGCTGAAGGAGAAAAAGAAAGTGCCATTTTAAGAGCTGAGGCTGAGAAAGAAGCTAAAATTAAAAGAGCTGAAGGAGAAGCAGAAGCTTTACTTAAAATTAAAACTGCTGAAGCAGAAGGAATTCGATTACTTCGAGAAGCAAAAGCTGATAAGGCTGTATTACAATTAAAATCTTTTGAAACATTAAGTAAAGTTGCTGATGGACAATCTACTAAAATTATTATCCCAACAGATTTACAAAATATTGCTACTTTTGGTACAGTACTTGAAGAAACAATGGATTCTAAAAAAAATAATAAATAGCTTAAAGGGAAACTTTTAAGTTTTCTTTTGAGGGAAGGTGAAATTCTTTGGAACACGTTACTCATTCTTTTGGACCTTGGTATTGGAAAGATTCTAAAATTTTGATATTGGGATCTATGCCTAGTAGAAAATCTAGGGAACTAAATTATTATTATGCTCATCCTAAAAATCGTTTTTGGAAAGTGTTAGAAGTTCTTTTTGAAGAAAAGATTTCTAATCCTAAGGAGTTTTGTCAAAAGCATAAAATTGCTTTATGGGATACTCTATTTTCTTGTGATATTCATTCTTCTTCTGATTCTAGTATTCAAAATATTGTTCCTAATGATTTGTCTATTATTTTTAAAAAAGCTTCTATTCAATCTATTTTTACCACTGGGAAAAAGGCACATGAAATTTATCAAAAATATTTATATCCTATTTATTTAAAAGAAGATATTATGCTTCCTAGCACTTCTCCAGCTAATGCCTCTTATTCTTTAAACCGTTTAGTAGAGGAATATAAAATTATAAAAAAATATTTGGAATAGGATTATTATTTGAAATTTCAAATTATATATGTCAGTGAGAAGATATAAGTTATTTTGATAGATCCAGTAAAGTAAAAAATGTAAGTATATAATAAAAACAGAAATGAGGGATACTATGGAATCATTAAATTTAAATGTTCGTGTTGATGCTAATGACAAAAAAAGAACTAATCCGTTTGATGAAACAATTTATGAGAAATTAAAAGAAGCAGAATTGGAAATGGTTAATAATGCTCGAAGATATTCTAAAGAAGAAGTTTTAAAAAGTATGAATAACATTATAGGATAAAAAATGTGTAGAAATTTTTCTCTATTACAAAAAAAGATATCGATGAGATTATCTATTATATACTCACAAATTAAAAAATATTACTGCTTCTAAAAAACTTATAGATTTATTTATGAGCAGTCTTGATCCTATTGTAGAGTTTTTTATGGATGCTCTGTATGTAAACGCGAAAAAAAGACTGCAAAGATGATAATATTAAGATAGAAGGGTGATAAAAAATGGAAAAATTTAGATATGTAAAACCTAGTAAAGAATGGGAAGAACAAACTATTGATTTTATTCATGAATTTGAAGAAATGAATTCTTCCATTGATGGCACGAATCAATTACATAATTACTTTGATTCATATGATGATTGGTTAGATAAAATAGAACATGATCGAATGAAGACTTTGACCGAAGATGCTGTACCAGCAGAAACATTCTTTTTCGTAAGAGATAGCGATAATAAAATGGTGGGAATGATTAATGTACGTCTTGCTTTAAATGAAAAATTAAAAAGACTGGGAGGACATATTGGATATTGTATTCGTCCTACGGAAAGAAGAAAAGGGTATAATAAAATAAATTTATATATGGGATTATTGTACTGTCAGGAACATGGAATCAAAGAAGTTATGTTGGACTGTGAAAAGGATAATGTTGCTTCTGCAAAAACCATACTTGCTTTAGGTGGTAAACTTATAAAAGAATGGTATGAAGATGATATATATCATTGTATTATTCAAGATTATGTGATTGATGTTGATAAATCTATTGAACAAAACAAAAGTGTTTATGAAAAATTTATTAGTAGAAGATGAATCTGTTAGAAAGAGGTAAAAATGAATATTGTATATCGAAATGCAGTAGAAAATGATGTGTATGGAATCAATTATGTTTCAGCTTATTCATGTATTCCCATTTGTTATCTAAAGAATACTTAGAAAGTAGAATTCAAAATATACCGAATAAAACAGAACAAACAAAAGAATTTTTAATGTTGCATTAGATCATGATAAAGTTATTGGAATTTTAACTTATGAACGTTCGAAAGATGAAAAGTATTTAGGTGTTATTGTAGATACGATTGATTATCCAATTAAAAATTACGGAACTGTAAAGGCAGATATTGTTTTATTTGAAAATTTAGATGAAGTTTTAGAAGAATTGCAGAGAGACAAGAAAATGAAAATTTAGCAAATTATTTGCAACAGTAATTTTCAAAAAATACTTGAAATTTTAAAAAAGGTTATGATATACTATACTTGCTTTTGAAAAGAGCGATGTATTATCCGCTGAAAAAATTTTATGATAATATGTAATATTTATAGAAAGGATCGATAGATTATGGCTAATTTGGTTGATAAAATCAATGAAAAGCATATTCGTAAAGACATTCCTGAATTTCGTGTTGGAGATACTGTACGTGTTGATGTATGGGTAAAAGAAGGTAAAAAAGAACGTATCCAAGCTTTTGAAGGATTAGTAATTGCTAAAAAGGGTGGAAGTGTTTCTGAAACTTTTACAGTTCGTAAAAAATCTGGTGGAGTTGGTGTTGTTCGTATTTTTCCTGTTCATGCCCCTACGATTGATAAGATTGTAGTTATCAAAAAAGGTATGGTACGTCGTGCTAAATTGAACTTCATAAAAGGAATGCGTAAAGAATATAAAGTAAAAGAAAGAGCATAAAAGTGATTAAATGTCACTTTTTTTCTTGGAAAAGACATGATAAAATAGAGAAGGTGATTGAAAATGAAATGGTTAAAAGAGATCATGCCTTATGTTGTTATTTTAATTGTTGTTTTACTTTTTCGTTCTTTTGTGGCGACTCCTATTAAAGTCAATGGCCAAAGTATGTATGATACTTTAACTGGGAACGAGATTATGATTTTAAACAAGCTTGGAAGTATTCATCGTTATGATATTGTTGTAGCAGATTTAATCGTGAATGGAAAAAAAGAAGATACTTTAATTAAAAGAGTATATGGGCTTCCGGGTGAGACTATTTCTTGTGAAAATGGAAGAATTTATATTAATGGAAGAAATATTGAGGATGATTTTGCTTATGGTGTAACAGAAGATTTTGAACCAGTTACTCTTCAAAGTGATGAATATTTTGTTTTGGGAGATAATCGTGGTATTTCATTAGATAGCCATATCTTTGGTCCAATTAAAAAGAAGAATATTCAGGGTGTTACTAGTTTTGTATTATGGCCTCTTAATAAATTTGGCAATGTAAAATAGATTTTATGATACTCTAAATAAAGGAGTTTAAAAATGGAAAAATATCAAGAAATTGAAAGAAGTATTATTAAAAAATATCGAAAAGAAATTTGGAGTAAGGTTGTTAAAGCTGTACAAGAATATGAACTTATTCAAGAAAATGATCATATTATGGTTTGTATTAGTGGAGGAAAAGATTCTTTTTTACTTTCTAAGTGCATTCAAGAATTACAAAAGCATGGGACTATTCCTTTTCAAGCAGAGTATGTTGTAATGGATCCTGGGTATACTGATGCAAATCGTAATTTTATTTTTGAAAATGCGAAAAAGTTAAATGTTCCTATTCGGATGTTTCAAACAGATATATTTGAAGTTGTAAATCATATTAGTTCAAAGAGTCCTTGCTATTTATGTGCTAGAATGCGTAGAGGACACTTATACAATAAGGCTAAAGAATTAGGTTGTAATAAAATTGCGTTAGGGCATCATTTTGATGATGTAATTGAAACTACTTTATTATCGTTGTTCTATGGTTCTGAAATTAAGACGATGATGCCTAAACTTCATAGTGATCATTTTGCAGGATTGGAACTTATTCGGCCTCTTTATTTAGTTAAAGAAGATTCTATTCTTTCTTGGTGTCGTTTTAATGATCTTTCTTTTCTTAATTGTGCTTGTCGATTTACTGAACAATGTTCTACTTTAAATGATGGAGTTAGTAAAAGAAAAGAAATGAAAGCACTTATTCAATATTTAAGAAAAACTAATTCCGATGTGGATCGTAATATTTTTAAAGCATTGGATAATATTAATTTAAATTGTGTATTAGGTGTTAAGAATAATGGGAAATATAAAAGTTTTTTAGAGGATTATTATAAAGAGGATACTAAATTGGATGGAAAAAATTACTAGATAAAATCTTTTATACGCTTATAGTAATTCTCATTATATGTGTTACAGCTCATTCTGTTCTATTTATGAAATTATTTTTTATGTCCAATCAAAAGCTGAAATAATTGATTCTGTAGTTGATGCACCTTTTGGAATTATATTACAAGGCGATCAAAATTTTTTACTAATTCAAAACTCTGATATTAAAGGCTTGAAAAAGTACTGCTCTTCAAGTAAGTAGTGAATATTATGGTCTAGTCCTACAGTAACAAGTAATATTACGTATTTTAGATAACGATTCAAAGTTTGGAAATGTTTCAATCCTTTCCTTTAAAAATTAACATTGTAACATTTTTAAGTTTATTGTATTTCGGAAGATTAGTTTTGATGCTATTTATTGTTCGTATCATTTCCTATATATCTTCAAAAAGTAAAAAAGGTACGAGTTCTTATGTTAGCTGTTTAATAATAGTTTCGATAGTTATGGCTATAATATGTTTGATCAATACTTAATTGGTATAGAAAGTAAGTGTAATAATCATTATTCCATTAAAATGACTATTACACTTTTTATCTTAGATGTAAAAAATAGCCCTTATTCAATGCAACATTAAATATATAAAATTGCAAAATAATTTGTTATAATAAATAAAAAAGAACCTATATTTCGGGTTCATTTCATGAAAGGAAGTAGCATAAATAATGATAAATATATCGAAAGTACTTTTGAAAATTTAAAACATTTAGATGATTATGAAAATAAATATTGGTATGCGTGAGAATTACAAAAGGTATGAGAGTATAAAGATGGAAAACTGTTTCTAAAACAAGAAATAATACAGAATACATATTAATAAGATCTATAACAGTTATGAATCTGGTGATTCTTTAACTAGTAAGAAATTCTTACTGATGCAAATAAAATAATTTATTCATATCTATGAAAAGGAGATGATAAAATGGCAAAAGATTTAATGATTAGAAGTAGTGCAGAAGAATTTATTACTTTTAAAGTACAAGAAAAAGATAAAGGTATTCAAGTAAGATATGAAAATGAAACTCTTTGGAT
>CANPWX010000025.1 GCA_947585065.1 uncultured Bacilli bacterium
TTGCCAATGCAAAAGGAACTACGACAAACTAACATCGTAGTTTTTTTATGGTTTAAAAAAACTTTTATTGCACAAAAAAAGGGAAACCTAAGCTTCCTTATCTAAATTTTCTAAAATATTACGAACAGCTTTCATTTCCTCTTCATTTTCTAATGAAAAGATTTCTCCATTTTCTTCGCGAACAATAAAAGCCTCTTCCTCTACTGTTTTATCATCTCGAACAGGAACTAAAACATAATAAGAATGCTCATTCCATACAACACTTTCAAAAACTAAATATTCTTGATGGTCAAATTCAATAATAACTCCTTTTTCCATTATAATCCTCTTCCTCCTAATGCTCTTTCATTCACAATCGTATTTGCATTTAAATAAGAAATAATATCTGCAGAAGTAAATTCTTTTCCTGTATCTTGGAGATTAAAATTATAACCAAAAGATAAGAATGGATACCCTGCTTCAACTAATCGAGCAGCTTCTTCATTAGATTTAGCAGTAATGATTGTCCCAGATTTTTCATCCCAAAAACACAATTTAATTGCTTTGACTTGTACATTTTCTGCATATCCAAAGGAATGAATTCTACTTCCACCATCAATAGCATCAATATTAGAAGAATCTTTATCAACATATCCATCATTATAACGAATAGTTGCATTTACTGTTACCAAATCCCCAATACCTGGAACATTCGCATTTTTTAATATTTCTTCAGCAGATAAATGAAGATTAGATTCATTATCTATAGTAGGAGCAGTAGGGACAATATTTTCAGAAGGACTAGATATCGTTGGCTCTTCTGTTTCTAAATGGACAACATCTTCAACAACATTATTTGGAACATCATCAAAATCAAGATGAACAGGTTCAACAATCACACCATTATGAAGAGCATCATGAACACTTTCGACAACATTAGGTGGTACATCTTTATATTCATGCTTTCTTGAAATACTATATCCAGCACTTGCAAGCATTGAAATAGTAAGAGCTACAATAGCAGCAGTTAAAGCTTTTCTTCGATTGACAAAATGAACTAAATTATCAGCTGCTTTACGAACTACACGATAAACTTTACCTTTTCCACTTCTACTTGCTTGTAACTTTTGTTTAATTTCTTCCATTTCTTCTTTCTGAGCTTTTAACTGTTCTTTTAGTTGTTCAACTTCACGGTCTCTATCTAAAAGTTTTTTTTGTAAATCTTCCATATTTCGATGTAATATTTCATTTTCAGTGGTAAGAATCGAATTATTTTGCTTTTCTTCATCAAGTAAAGACTGTAAATGTTCATATTCTTCATTAGAAACTTGTTTTTGTTCTGAATGATCCTTATAAGGTTCTTCTAACACAACTGGAACTTCTTCTTGACTAATAGAAGCATTAAGTTCATTTTCCAAATTTTGTGTTACCAATGTATAATTATCTTCTTTTTCATCTTCTTTCGAAGAATCCATTAATTCTACCAAACTATCAACAGTTACATTTTTATTAGAAATAAGTTCAGATACACCTAAAATAGAAACTGCCATTTCATTAATTTTTGAAGCAAGCTCAACAACTTTCTCATCATCTTCCCCTTTTTCCATTTTTAACTTATGATAAGTATATATAAATTGGAAAAGATTAGAAATATCTCGATACTCTTGCAACTGCTCTTTCGTATATCCTGAAGATAATAAAGGTTGTTCTTTAAAATTTCTGGTATCATTAAGTTCATTCAAAGAGTTTTTATAAACATCAGGACTCATAATCTCATTTTCACTTCTTAAAGCTTCATACTTTAAATATTGAAATTCATAGATATCGTGGTAATCAATAAACCTTTTATAAAATTGATAAAATTCTTGAAATTTCTTATTAGAAGAAAGCTTTTGTAATTCAGGAATTTGTTTAAATTCATCATAATTTTCAAGCCAAAACTCAAACTCTTCATAATCATCATTTTTCGTAACAACTGGATCGGTCTTCACCTCTTCCTTTGTTTCTTCTTTAAATAGATCATCAATATTGAGAAGTGTCTTAGCAAGTTCATTTGTCTTAGCAACAATTTGATTTTCTTTTTCTTTTAAACTTTTATCTTGTGGATTTACTAATACTTTTTGATGTGTTTTATCATAAAGATAAATACATTGAAATAAAGAAGATAATAACCCACAATTAATAATATCATTATTAGAATAATATGGTATTAAATCCGCAGCACACATTTGAATATCTTGATTATAACGGTCCAAATTTCTTAAATAAGAATTAAAATCTACAACTTCAGCTTCCAATTTCAAAGCATAGTTTTTAAGTAATGAAATAATATGATTATCTTTTTCTGTTGTCTTACCATTAGGTGTTAACACTTGTAACATACTAACAAAAGGTCTTAATTTTTCATCTTGAGAAGACATAATCTTTTGAACTAATATACTACTAGAAATGGAACTATAATGTTCTAACCAAAAATCAAAAGCAAATTGTTTATCATAACTTTCATTTTCTTCTTTTTCTTGTTTTTGTTCCTCTACCAAAGAATCCTTTTTCTGATAAAAATCAACTAAATATTTTTTATAATCTTCTTCATTTTCAGCATCATTTTTCATTCTAGGGATAGCATCTTTTTCTTCTAATAAATCTTTTGTATGGAACGTTTTTTGATAAAGCATATTTAATTTATCTTGGATACTATGTAATACTTCAACTAATTTTTCTAATTCATGATTACTTAACCTTCCATCTAAAGCGACTTTTTTCTTTTGTTCATCATAAACAGTTACCAAATAGATAATTCGTGAATAATTATAAATATTCTCATCATTGAAATATTCATTAATATTATTCCAAGAATCTTCAGATTCATATTTTTTAATTTCTTCTTTAATACGATTTATTTCTTGATAGTAGTCTCCTCTTTGTTTTATCCAAACTAGTCTTTCTTCATATAATCTATTCTTTTCTTCTTCATCGGTAGTCGTATTAATTTTATCTTCTATTTCTTCAATAATCTCGCCAATTTCTTCGGCACCTTGTAAAAAGAATACTAAATCTTCCTCTAAAGCGACTCTCGTTTTTTTCTGATTTGTTCCATATAATCCTTGGCAAAACAACACAAATTTTGCATCCTTTTCCTTTAATTTTTTGATTAAATCATTGTTCATGATATTATCCATTTTCATCACCCACATATCTATTATCGATATTATAACATAGTTTTATAAAAAAAAGAAGATTTTTTTCAAATCTTCTAAACACATTCTACGTAAGTGTCCGATAAGCAGCGAATTGCACAAACACAATTTAAATCAATGGTAAAAAATGAGTTTGTAGCAACATATGGATTTAAACTAGTTGGATCTGGATTTGCTTCTAAAACTCGACAAGTACAGCAGCAGTTATCAACTTTTTCTACACGAAACACAGAAGATGTTGTCCCGCCTACTACTGGATCCTTACTAGTTGGCATCGTAAAAGCTACTCCGTTAGAACCACAAGTATAAAGCTCAATTGGTCTAGTATTACAGATCAAACAATTTGGTCCACCACCTAGTATCGGTCTGTCACAAGAATCTAAGCAAGAATCTGGACAAGCATTTTGTTGTAGAACTAGAATAACGTTTAATATTTCTGATATACAATTTGAGTTGCATGTTTCATTATTACACATACATATTCCCCTTTCCTATATTCTCACTAATAATTTATGTGAATTTTTAAAATTAGTGCAATTCTCTAAAAAATAGTGTATAATTTATTTAGAAGGTGATAAAAATGAGTGAATGGATAATTTATCTTATCATTATACTAGTTTTACTTATTATTTCTTTAGTTGTAGCTAAACTAATGAAAAAAGATTTTCATTTAGAAGCCAACAAACTTTTAGGCTATTTAGGTGGAAAAGATAACATAGTAAATGCAGAATGCAACTTATCTCGTTTTAAAGTTATTTTAAAAGATGTTTCAAAAGTAGACAAAGATGGAATTACAAAATTAGGTGCTAAAGGAATTGTAGAAATTGATAATCAATTAAAAATTATATTTGGACGAGATGCCAAACAACTAAAAAAATATATCGACGAATTACTATAGATGATGTTCTATAGTTTTTTTATGTCAATAATACTTGGTATAGAAATTCTCTTACCATCCATAGTAAGTAAACTACTTCCACTTTTACCTACAATCTCCGTTTCAAAAACATCATTTTTTGTAGTAATTTCTACTTTACTTTTATAAACAAAATCTTTACTTCCAAAAATAGAATCAATTTCTTTTAAAATATTTTTACTAGAATCACGATCATCCATTAATTTAGAATAAAACATTTCTTTATTATTATGAAGATCTTTATCAATAGAACTCGCAAATACTTTTGGTAATTCTTTCATATTATTCATGTCACCTCATATTTATTTTATGATTAAATTTAAAATTCATGAAACATAATAAATATATGAAAACAAAGAACATTTTAAAAAAATTATATTTTTGGATTCCCTTTCTAACATTACTTACGATTAGTCTTTTTGTTATGTATCATGCAAAATTTATAATGAACACCTATGAACATCATTTTGAACGACAATTATTATGGTTTGGAATAGGTATTTTTTTACTATTTATATTCCAATATATTCCTACAAAAAAATTATTTTCTTACAGTTTTCTTTTTTATATAATAAATCTATTCTTTCTAATCCTAGTTTTATTTATAGGAAAGGACATTAATGGGGCAAGAGCATGGATTGATTTTAAATATTTTAGTTTTCAACCAAGTGAATTAATGAAACTCTCTCTTTCTTTATTTTTAGCTAATTTTTGTACTCGAAAAAAACCTAAAAATTGGAAAGAAGAAATAGTATTTCTATTAGAAGTCTTTATTATTTGTCTTATCCCATCCCTATTAGTTTTTTTAGAACCCGATACAGGTGCAATTATATTCTACCTTTTAATCACATTGACTTTATTATGTGGAACGATAAGAAAACGTTGGATCATTTTAATCATAGGAACAATACTAAGTCTATTATCAATCTTTTTCTATTTCTATTTTCAAAACAAAGATCTTTTAATCAATTTAATTGGAACAAGTTTTTTCTATCGTATGGATCGAATCTTAACACTAGGTAGTGGAATGCAAATTGAAAATGCACTAATTGCTTTAGGAAGTGCTCCTATCATCAATTTTTCACTAACAAAAACCGGCATCTATATCCCAGAAGCTCCAACAGATTTTGTTTTTGCTTTAATTGCAAATGTTTTTGGAATAACAGGTAACATCATTGTCTTAATCTCTTTCTTCTTAATAGATTGCTATCTAATAAATTATCAAAAAAAGGAAAAAAATAAAACTCTAAAATTATTTGACAAAGCCTTTTTAAGTATATTAATACCCAGTGAAATCATAGGAATTGCAATGAATCTAGGACTATTTCCAATTATTGGAATTCCACTTCCTTTTCTTAGTTACGGAGGTTCATCAACCATTGTATTATTTTTATTTCTAGCCATATTATTTAGCAAAATAAATAAGAAAAAAGCAAAGAAAAAAATGTAGATTTCTCTACACTAATAAGGTTGATAAAAACTATAAGAATAATTTCCATAAGGTCCTGGTGGCATTGGTCCTGGTCCATAATTTGGATAAGGTGCTACATTATAAATAGGTCTTGGTCTTGTAAGGCCCACAGCAGCTCCACCAATAAGCGCTCCACCTAAAAAAGGTAACAAAAATTGACGATCGCCAGCAAACATGGGACTTGTATTTATCGGATACTGATAGTTGTACATAATTTTACTCCTCTCGTTAATAAACTATGTCTTTTTCCCAAATTCTTGTGTTATACAAGCCTAAAAAAACAGAAATTTTTATTTTTCCGTTTTTGTTTTCCTTTTCGTTGTACTCTTCTTTTGACTTTTTTTCTTTGAAGAAACCTTTTTTATTTCTTTTTTAGAGCTTTGATCTTCTTCTATTTCATTTAACTCATCCAAAAAATCATTCAAAACAAGACTAGCATTTTCTTTTAAACTTTTTGCAGCCTTTTCAACAATGGGTGCTCCTGCTTCTTTGGCTGTTTTCATCAAATCAGAACATTTTTCTTCTACAATACTAACTTTTTCTTTGGCAAGTTCTTTAGCCGTGACTACATCTATCCCAGATAACTCTTTCTTAATTTCCGAAACTCGATGTAAAAAATCAGCTTTTGTTTCTTCTACATCAATATTTTTTATCGTGTCAATAAGAACGGAAAAAGATTTTTTTAAATCATTCCTTGTTTCACTACCTTCTTTTGGAGCAAGTAATATTCCTAATCCTGCCCCAACCAAAGCACCTGTCAAAAAAGAATGAAACTTATTACTACTCATGATTGTCTTCTTTCTTAGAAATTTCCTTTTTATTTTTTTTCTTTCCAGTAAAAACATTAGAAATCATAGAAGTAACACCTTCAACTACTTTATCAGTAACAAGAACTATTTTATCAGTTGTTGTATCAATAATATGGAATAAACCATCTAAAGCTTTTACTTTATCATTTACATTATCTACAACTTTTTCCACTTTATCTAAAGCAATTAAACATTTAATAGCTAAAACAATTCCAATCATCAATATAATAATTAATAATACATAAATAATGATAGGTAAAAAATCTAATAAAAAACTCATACTATTCATCCTCTCTATTTTCATACATAGAATCAATTAAATCAAATAAATCGTTTTCCAATGTATCATCATTTTCTATTTTTTCTTCTTTCGTTTTTGTCTTTCCTTTTTCATCCAATACTTCTAAATTTAGCTTTTCTTCCAATTCTGGATCATTTTGAATAACAACATCATCTTCATCAAAATATTTATTCTTACTAGGTTCTTTTTTCTTTTCCTCCTTTGTTACATCAATAGTATCAAAGCTTGTTTCTTCAACAAGATCATACTCTCTTTTTTCTTCCATTTTTGAACTATTTTTAGTTTCCATTAAAGTTCTCTCAATATCATCTTCCAAAGTACCAAAAGCTTTTTTCCGAACATCATCAACATCAAAAGATCTTTTCTCTTCCTTTTTTACAACAATATCTTCTTTTTTATAGTTTTTATCCAAAATTCCATAAACAGGAGAAATAACAGGAGAAGGTCTAAACTTTCGATTATCTAAATCACTAGACTTCGTATTATAAGCTCTTCCTTTAATTTCCTCAGCTTTTCCTTTTTCTTTTTTAGCTTTTGGTTTTTCATAATCAAAAAGATTAATACCCATAGTCTTTTTCGGAGTATCTTCTTCTTTTGGTTCTGAGGAAGTAGCTTGTTTCATTTCTTCAAATTCCCGATCATCAAATACAGGAAAATCAAAAGTTTTTTCCGCTTTAAAAAGATTTCGATCATTCATAATGGACTCATCATGATTTTCTTCTTCATAAACGTTTCTTTTTCTTTCCACTCTACTATTTTCTACAATCGGTTTTTCCTTTTTTGGTTCCTCAACAGGAACTTCAATTTCTTCTTCTTCAAAAATAACATTTTTTAATTTACTAAAAAATCCCATGAATTATCCCCACTCTCTTAAACTAACGAATAAAATCTGGATCCATAACTTCATCCTTTTCTTCGTATTGTCCATATTGCTCTACAATTTGTAAATACCCACTTTCTGTATCTGCACTTTCAAAAATATTATGCTCCACTTCATTGGCTTGTAGAACGTCATCCCCCATTAAACTTGTTAATACTTCATCTTGATAATATATAGAAGATAATAGGACCATTGAATAAGAAATAGCCTTTTGAATATCTTCTTTTTCTACTATCACTTCTATTTTAGCATAATTATACATGATTTCAACAAAATATTTATTATTTTCTGTAATTTTTATCTCTAAGTACCCAAACAAATTATCTTTTTCTAATGCTCTACTATAATAAACATCCGTTTTTTCTTCATATTTTTCTTTAATACGATTAAAGTAACTAACACGATCAACATATAAATAATAAATGTCATCTTCTACTCCTAAAATTTCATTACTACCTTCATGATGAATTATTTTTACTCCTTTAGGTAAATAAAACTTATAACCAGCTCGATAAGTATTTACCGCTTTTCCATTAGAATTCATTGCTTCTGCAATTAACATATCATAACTTCCATTATTTATCTTAGTACAACCACAAAGAAAAAAAGGAAGAATTAAAAACAAAAAAAATTTTTTTTTCATGTAATCACCTATTAACTACTAATAGTATATCAAAAAAATAAAAAAATGTAAATTTTCTTCTAGCAATATTTTTAAGCCAAAATGTATGGTTTATCCTTAGTTCCTATATTATCAGAAAGAACCATAGTATCTTTTTTTAAATATAATACAGGTTTAATTGAACCAGCTCCAATAACTCCTCCACCATACACTTTCCCATCATAGCGAACAACAAAAACATTATTCGAATTTGTAGTAGTGCTCATTGGAATCATTGACCAATAATATTCTCCTTCATCCATTGGAAGTAACCAATTATTTTTTAGACAGGATTGATAAGAAGCTTCATCAAATTGATACATATCCACACTTAAGCATTCATCTCTACCATAAGTTCCACCACTTGTCGCATATCCATAATCTGATAAGTAAAGTAACCCAATTCTTCCTTGTGAATAATAGGTATTAATAGAACTTTCATCGCACATTTCACCACTAGTGCATCCTTTTCTACTATTGTTACTTCTTTCAAAATCATAACTTTGATAAGTATTACCAACAGTATACAAGTCACTACTATTACTACCATAATTCCAAGTAATAAAATCTATTAAACTTGAAGAAGATTTTAACCCATAATCAAACTGACAATCTGAAAAATTATTTACAAAAAAAATACATTTACCATTCATTCCATTCCAATATAAGCTATTATTGACAAGCATATTGCTTTTTTCATCATAATTATACTCATAGCCTGGATTTAATAGTTTCATAATATCACTTTGACTCCATTCATTAAAACCATTCCCCGCATTTATTTCTGATTCTGAACTATCCCAACTATACCTTCCAATACTATCATTTCTAATTATTTTGATTCTCTTACCTTCCGGTGTGTTTACAAGGCCTATCATTCTCCATAACTCATGATTAAACCAAACATAGTTATTTGGATCATTTCCAGCATATCTTAATTCATCTTGTTTTAATATATTTTGTTTTTCTACATCATCTGTATAGGTAATATTTGCATTTTCATGCGTAACTCGGTATAAACCATTTTCACCATTATTTTCAATTTGCAGAGGTAAACTATTTATTTTTTCTAATAAATTTTCACCTTTTTCAAAATACAGATTACATTTGGTTCTTGATGTTTTAAGCCCTGTCACCGTAACTGCCCAACTATCTTGATCAAACCAAGGAATAATAGATTCATCTTTCACTCCATTAACAGCACAGTAACTTTCACTTGAATTAAAATAATATTCATTTCCTTTCTCCGGCATATTCTCTTGAATTTTATTATCAACATAAAAAGCAAAATAAAGATTACCAGCATCCTCTATGCTACCATGAATTATATTAAAGTTTTTATGAATCTCAAACGAAGCAAACGTTTTATAGAATACAACACTTCCTATTAATAAAATACAAATGATAGTAAATAAACCGACAACAATAACCTTATTATTTCTCTCTTTAAATCTCTCTAGTTTCATAGCAATACCCTTTCCATTTTCTCAAAGTTATCTACTTTAAGTAAATTGTCTTTATTTGTTGTAATTATTATAACTCTTTTCTAGTTATTTGAAAATATTATTTTTTAGTTTTGGAGTCAATATAGAGATAACCCTTTTATTTTATCGAATCTGTTTTCTGTTTTCTAAAAGTAGATAACTTTAAGAATTTAAAAAAATAACTATTGTAAACAGTGTTCTATTGTTATATAATTTCTATAGATGCATCTGATTGTTAGGTATTCCCCTCAGTCCATTTAATTTTTATTATTAATATTTTTAATTATAAATTTTATTTAGGAAGGAGGTCAATCCTATGAAAGAATTTAATAATGAATATTATTATACTTTTCATAATACTTATTTTAGTATTAGAGAAGTATTTCCAAAAACAGGACTAAGTGTCTTAAAAAATGACATAAGAAAACACCTTTATATCATCTTAGATTGGTGTTTTCAGCACAATAATATGGACTGAGATGCACCTAACTAGCAAAAATCAGATGTATCTCTTTTTTATGTCCTTAACTATTATAATCAATAGTTCTTATTTTATGAAAGATTTCTCTTTCTTGTAAACATTGTACCAAATTTCTGGCGAAAAGTCTATTGATTTAAAAAATTATCTTGCAAAATAAAAGGTGTTGGATTATTATA
>CANPWX010000026.1 GCA_947585065.1 uncultured Bacilli bacterium
ATCGAAAGATTTATGAATGATGAAGAAGCAAATGAGATGTTTAGTTTAGAGAACAAAATAAAAGAAACAGGAAAATCCATTGGACGTGCTGAAGGAAGAGTGGAAGGAGCAAAAACTGAAAAAAATACAATAGCACAGAATATGCTAAGAGAAAAGCTTGATACTTCAATAATTTCTAAAGTAACAGGATTATCGGAGCAAGAGATTTGTTCTTTACAAACAGCATAATATGAAAAAAGAACTTATTTTAAAATAGTAGGTTCTTTTTTATTGATTCTTGAGCTCAAAAAAATCCCGATTGGGATTTGGACTTTTTTAAAACATTCTAAATAATCCAATTGCTACTCCTAAGATAGTGACATTTGGAAATATGAAAGGTTTCATTGTGTCGTTTTCTGGTTGCAATCGTATATAGCCATCTTCTTTATAAAATGTTTTTAATGTTACTTCATTTTCTTCAGTCATCGCGACTACAACATCTCCATTTCTTGCAACATTTTGTTTTTTGACAATTACATAATCTCCATCAAATATTCCTTTGTTTATCATGGATTCTCCACTTACTTCTAATGTGAATACTGTTTCATTTGTGGGAACTAAAGCAGCCGGTAAGTTAAAAAATTCATTTGGCCTTTCGATTGCTTCTATTGGATTACCGGCAGTTATTTTGCCAAGTAGGGGAACTTTAATTACATTTTCATCTTGGTTTAAATATTCATTTTCGCCGATAATTTCAATTGTTCTAAATTTATTGCTTGTGTTTTTAATTTTTCCAGCTTCTTTTAGATGTTGTAAATGTACTTGAACTGTTGCTGGACTAGATAAACCAAGAGATGCACAGATTTCTCTTACAGATGGTGGAAAACCATGTTCTGCGATATATTTTTTTACAAAGTCTAAAACTTCAGATTGTTTTTTTGTAATTTGTTTTTCTTTTTTCAATTTTCTTCACACTCCTAAATTCATTTTAACATACACTTTGTCAAATGTCAAACAATTGTTTTAAATTTTATTGACACGAACATATGTATTTGATATCATTGATATAGAAAGAAAGAAGGAGTGAATATGGAAAAGTTTTTAAAAAAATATGGAGTAGTTATTTTACTTTATTTAGTTATTGTATGTGGAGTTTTATCATTAAATGCGCGTTTTAAAATGTTAAATCAAACGGAAGGGACAAAAATCAATTTTTCTCGTTAAAGATAATTTACTATCCTTTTATTTTTTGGTATACTATTTTAAAAGAATAGAGGATGACTTATGAATCAAAATGATTTTAGAGCTGTGAATGAACTTAAAATGCTTACGATAGATATGATAAATCGATCTGGAGGAGGGTACCCAGGTATTGCACTTGGAATGGCACCAGTAGTGTATGCATTATTTACTAGAGTATTAAATTATGATCCTAGAAATCCTAATTTTTTCAATCGAGATCGAGTGATTCTTTCTTCTAGTCATATTGCAGCATTGTATTATGCAATGCTTTATATGGCAGGATTTGATATCAAAAAAGAAGATTTGATGAGTTATAGGCATTGTGGAAGTAATACTCCTGGACTTGCAGAGATGCATAATCCTCTTGGCGTGGAAGCAACTACTTCTTATGCCGGAGACGGGGTTGGTATTTCTGTAGGACTGGGACTTGCTTCTCGTTATATTGAACAATTAATTTTAGAAGAAGATTCACATATCCATTTACTTGATTTTACTACTTATTGTTTTTTATCCGATGCAGATATGATGAATGGTACGGCATTAGAAAGCTTTCAAATTGCTTCTTTACAGAAATTAAGTAATGTTGTATTTTTATACGATGCAAATGGGATAACGAGTGAAGGGGCTACTCAAGATGTTTTATTTGAAGAATGGGAAAAAACTTTTACTTTGAAAGGATTTTATGTAGATACTTTAAAAGATTCGACAAATATCAAAGAAATTGCTAGAGCTATTCTTTCTGCTAAGAATTCTAAAAAACCTAGTTTAATTATTTTTAAAACTATTATTGGAAAAGATTCTTTTAATGAAGGAAAAAATATTGTCCATTCGGGTGCATTAACTTTGGATGATATGACTTCTTTAAGAAGAAAATTAAATATTAATTTAACTCCTTTTGAAGTATCTAAAGACTCTATTTTGCATATTGAAAATCAAAGAAAATTACGTTTTGATCATTTTTATAATAAATGGCAGAATTCTTATGCTAGAGCTAAGAACATGAATAGTACTCGTTTGAATTCTATCTTAGAAATGTTGGAAACAGGAAAAACAGTTATTGATTTTCAAGCAGATAATTATAAAATTAATGAGGGTTATCGAGAATCTTTGATTGATTCTAATTATAAAGTTATGAATCTTATTGCTCCTAAAAGTAATTTATTTTTAGGAGGAAGTGCTGAACTTAGTTTGGCTTGTGGAACAAATATTGGAGGAAGTGATTTTCTTACAAGTAGTACTCCGAAAGGAAGAAATATTCGTTTTGGTGTCAGAGAAAGAGCTATGTCTTTTATTCTAAACGGAATGAGTTTACTTGGACTTCGTGTTTATGGTTCGACAGAACTTTGTTTTGCAGATGAAATGAAATCTGGTATTCGAATGAGTGCAATTATGAACTTGCCAGTTACGTATATTTTTACACATGATTCTCTTTATTCTTGCGAAGATGCTTCGGCACGAATTCCTGTTGAGGAAATTGCTATGCTTCGATCTACTCCTAATTTTACTGTTTATCGTCCGGCAGATATTATTGAACTTATGGGAGCTTGGGATTCTATTTTAAAATCTTGTAAACCTAGTGCTTTATTGGTTAGTAAGAATAGTATTCCTAAATTACCTGGTTCTAATGCGTCTTTAGTGAATCAGGGGGCTTATATTATAAAAAAAGAAAATGAAAGATTAGATGGTATTATTATTGCAACGGGTAGTGAAGTTGTCAGTGCTATGCAAATATCTTATGATTTATTGGCATCTGGCCTTGATATACGGGTTGTTTCCATGCCTAGTATGGAATTATTTGAAAGTATGGGAATTGATTATAAGAGTTCTGTACTTCCTTCCAATGTTAAAACTATTGTGATTGAATCAGGTAGCTCTTTTCATTGGACAAAGTATGCAAGCAATGAAGATTCTATTTTAGGAATTAATGATTTTTGTCCTTATGGTTTTCCTATGGAAGTTTTACAGAAGATGGGATATGATTATGATTCTTTAAAATTAAAAGTTGAATCTTTATTAAAACGACAATAATTCGACATTTTTTACGCATTTTTTATGATATCTTATAGAGGGTGATAAAAATGCGTAATTTTTTTATTTTTGAAATTAATCCAGATATAAAAAAAATGACTCAGAATAGTCCTTATGAGTTATTTCATACATTAGAAACAATTTATTATCAAAGTAGGGATGAGGCAATTTTAAGTTATCATTTTCTTTCTCAGTTAATTCAACCTATTAAGGTTCGAGAATTAGACGTTTCTTTATTTAAAAGATTTCAAGAAAATTACTTTTATACGAAATATAAAAATGTTCATAAAATGCGAGATATTTATCGAAAAGAAAATACAAAACTTATTTTGAATAAAACTTATTTGAGATTAGAAACTAATGTGATAAAGCCTAGATTTTTTGAGGAATTAAGAAAAAATCCAAATTTTTTTCTTTGTGATTTTGAAGAAAAGGATTATTTTTGGATTGATTCTTTGGAGTCAGTTTTTCTATAAGGAATATTTTTACTTTCAAATAATTCGGTATTTGTTCCATTTATTATATCATATAAAATCGTTGCAGTTTTCTCATATTTGGCCACTGGATTTTTAGGATCTCGTTTTGTTGATAATAAAAAATTTTTTCTATTTTCATTTAAATATTTCTTTCCTTTTTGATTCATTCCTAAAATATGTATATAAGTTATCGGTGTTTGGGCATCCTTTTTTTGAATTCCTAAAAATATATGAATTAACATTCTACGGATACGGTTATATGTGTATCGCTTACTGGTTAGTTTTTCTAATAGTTCTTGATAGTTGGAAACTTCTTGAATTACATTCTTACATTTTTTATCTAATCCTTCCGTAACATCTAAATAGAGCGAAAGATTTGGATCGGTTAAAATTTTATATCGTAGGTAGGGGAATATTTTTTCTGTTTGGATATTCTGATACATTTGGATACTTTCTTTGGGAACAAAGTCGGAAATCTCTTTTTTTTGGGCATATAATTGTCGAATATAAGAAGCACTTGTTATATTGTTTTTTTGATATTTCCCGTAGTAACTTACTGTTCTTTTCATTGGCTCATATGTGATGGGGTAATTGTTTTTTAAAATACTTTTTATATAACAAATTCCTAGTAAATCATTAGGAGCGATTTTTTCATTTTCTTCTAATGCTTCATTTAGACGAGAAGGGTAGTTCGTTTTGGAATTACTTATTTTAAAATTTGTTTCTAATTGTTTTTTCGCTAATCTTTCTAAGTAATCTTTATCATTTGTTTCACTTCCAAAAATTAATTTTTGAATTCCTATTGCATATAGTAATTTTATTGATGCTTCTGCGAAAGTATCTGCAGATTGTGTTCCAAATAGTATTGGGAGTTCAATGACTAAATCCACTCCAAAATCAATTGCTAGGTGGACTTTATCTTCTTTTGAAAGTATTCCCATTTCGCCTCGTTCCGAATAGAGTCCATTTAAACAAGCAATAAGTATGCAGTTTGGATACTTTTCTTTAATTTTATTTATTTGATATATGTGCCCATTGTGAAATGGATTGTATTCACAGACAATACCGATCACCATGATAATCATCCTTTCGAGTAAAATAAAAAGCTCAAACTAATCTTTTAAAAGAAAGTATGAGCTTTATTATCATCTGGTGTTCTGGGCGAGATTCGAACACGCGACCGATCGCTTAGAAGGCGATTGCTCTATCCAGCTGAGCTACCAGAACAAGTTTGTAACAAAATTATAGTATAGAACTTTAAAAATTTCAAGTTCTATTCATAATATGTTACTTTTTTTCTTTCTTATTCTTTTTCTTCAGTGTTTAAATGTAAAACATCTTCATTTTTATAATAACCACATTTTTGACATGCACGATGAGGTCTTATTGCTGCTCCACATTTAGGACAAGTAGTTATTGCACCAACTTCTTTTTTTAAATGAGTACGACGCATTCTTTTTTTAGTTTTACTTGTTCTACGAAATGGAACTGCAAATAATTGGATATTTAGTTTCATGAATTTCACTCCTTTTCTTTCTCTAAGAGCTCCCTTAAAGGAGCAAGTCTTGGATCTATTTCATCATTTTCTTCCCCAATTTCTTTTGTTTCGTTTAATTTTTCTGAAACAGTATAGCTGATTGGGATTTCCAGTACAATATTTTCCCATAAAATGTTTAGAATATCAAGTGTATTTTGAGAATTTTCTAAAAAACGTCCACAAAATTCGCTGGTAGGGTCTATTTTTTCTTCTAAATCAATGGTGAAAGGGTATTCTACTGGATTTAATGTTCTGGCATCATTTAATAAGAAAGTTCCAATTGCTGTTAAATGGTACATATCTTCTTGATTGGCATTTTGAAAAATGGAAAGGTGAATATTTACTGGAGAAATATTTAAAATTCCTGTTGGTTCATAATATTCTTTGCCATAGATGATTGTATCTGTAATTTCCATATCTCGAATGGGTATTTTTTTAAAATTTCTATTCATTTTCTCACCAACTTTATTTTAACAAAAAAACCGTAAAAAGTCTATTTTTATTCAAAAAAGTGTGCCTTTTTTAAACAAATTTGCCAAAAAAGTTTGACAACTTGTTTTTTCTTATAGTATAATCTACAAAGTATTTCAAAAGGGAAGTGATCGTATGAAAAAAAATTTTTTGCATTTAAAAAAGGCAATACTTATGCTTGCACTTAGTTTAGAGGCATCTCACGTGTTTTCTTTAAAAGATGTTTATGCTTCTTCTGAGAGAAATGTATGTACACTTGAAAATTACAGTGATAGTGGAGTGGATATTAATGAATGGTCGAATGAAGACTTTAGAAATTATATTCAAGAGAATTATTTTTATTTATCAGAAAATGAATTAGATAAGATGACAGCCAATATTATGGAAGAAGCTCAGAATGTTGGAGTACCTATTACAGATGAAAAATCTATTTATATTGGAATGTATAAATTGTCTAAGATTTCTTTAGAGGATAAAGAAGATTATATTAAAAGTATTCTTGGACTTACGGATGATGATTTGAAATTTGGTGGAGGAGTTACTTGTGCAGAGAGTGCGGGTAGTGGAACTATGTGGGGAGATGCCTATTATGTTGCCAATAATTTTTGTACAAGAGCAAATGATTCTGTTTGGGTTCAATGTATTGGTTCTTCGGTAAGTGATCAATTTTCAGCAAGAAGTCAGTATGAAGTTATTCCTTCTGGGGCTGCTCAGAAAAAAGCAGAGGAAACGGATTTGATTGCTCAAGTGGCTTTTCGAGATCGTCTATTTGTTTATAGTTTAACTACTGCTATTTATAATGATCCTAGTTTGATTGAGACTATTCGTGAAAATATGGGACTTGAGCTATTTAATTTAATTCCTGTCCCTTATGAATATTTTGTTTCTAAACGTTATCGAAAAGCAGGTAGATTTCAAATTAATTCCGAATCTAATAATCATTATGATCGAAGTACAAATCAGATTATGGAACATCCTAGAGTTCTAATTAACAACTATTATCAGGAAAAAGCTACTTATGAAAAAATGCAAAGAATCAGATCTTTTGTACAAGAAAGTGAAGGGTAAATTGCCCTTTTTTTATTCATTTAAAAAAATGACATTATCTATATTTAAAGTATCTTTAATTGACAGAGCGATGGAGTATTTTACTTCTTCTATTATTTCATCTGCAGATATTCCTTCATAGAGTAAGTTTGTAAAACTTAATAGAACTTGGGATTCTAATATTTCATAGTTTGATAGTTCCGTCGTGGCATTTAAATAACTCATTAAATTTGTTTTATCATTCGGACTGTTTTTTAAATGTTCAATTATAATTTCTATTTTTTCTTTTTCATTATTTTCTAATATTGTTACTGGAACATAATAGGAACAGTCTTTTTCTTTGGCTATATAGTAAATTGTTGTTTTGGCAACATTTTTTAGACTATTCATTTGATAGCTTATATTAACACCAATCTCTCTTGTTAGACGTAAAGGAAGTTTTTTTTGAGAATTGGGGTAGTTTTCTAAAATATTTCCTTCTACATAAATGATTACTCCATCTATTGAATCTATTTCAGTTAAAGAATAGACGATGCATTGAATTAATTTTTCTTCTAATTCTTCGGGAATGCTTAATAATTCTTTACTGAAATTGACTTTGATGGTTGTATCTTGAATATCTATGCTTATTATTTTTGTTCCTTTGGGAATAATGGGATTAAAAAAGGAAGGAATGTAATTTGCATTTTTGTCATCAATTGTTAACATTGATAAGATATATTTTGCTTTTTCTATGGAATCATAGCCTTCTATGTACATATCTGTTCGTACAACATAGCTTGTATTATCTAATAAGTAAATAGGGGATGTGTCTCCTTTTTGATAGGATATGGTTGTATATTGATTCGGATTTTCTTCCTTTGGAAAGCTTAACGTTATTAAAAAAATAATTAACGCGAATGTAGTAATAATAAATTTTCTTTTAATCGATTCTTTTATCAAAGCAATCACCTAATTTAATTTATGAGAAATGATCCTTATTCATGACAAGAAAAAAAGATTGATTAAATTTCAATCTCCCCTAAACGAAGTAGTTCTACCACTGCACTTGCACGACCTTTTACTTCTAATTTTTGCATTGCATTAGAAATATGATTTCGAACTGTTTTTTCACTAATATGTAAAGAATGGGCAATTTCTTTTGTTGTTTCATTTTGGATTAATTTTTCAAAAATTTCTTTTTCTCGATGTGTTAATATTTTTTGCTTCAAATTTTTCACCTACTTCCCCATAATTCTCTTTATAGTAGTTTATGATGGGGAGAGTTTTTTTGCTCTAGGCTTTTTGAAATTTTACGGTTACATATTTTTCTGTAGAAAACAAGTTTTTCGTTTCTCTTAGTATTTTATTTGCAAGAGTACTATCTTGTTTTTCTTGTGCGACGACAATACTTATCGTATCATTTTTTATTTTGACAAAGCTATCTAATTGGAATTTTTCTTTGATCATTTTTTCTACTTTTTCTTCATCACTTTTCTTTTGACTGAGAGACATTAAAGAATTAAAAGCATTATTTTTTTCTTCACTTGTTTTCGTACTATCTAATAGTATTGATTGATAATTATCCATTTGTTCTAAAACATTTTTTTCTTCTTCTACACGAAGAGAGACTAGAAGTGAGCTTTCATTTACATTTACACTTACTGTTTCAGAGGAAGTAGGCTCTTCATTATTTAAAATGTTTTGAAGGCTCGAGTCGTTTAAAGTTACATAATAAATAGATAAAACTAAAATCAAACTAAATAGGGTTACAAACCAAATGCTTTGTTTATTAATCACTTATCTCACCCTTTCTAAAATAATCATATGTACTCTTCTTTATTTTATTACATGAAATCTGAAAAACCATGCTATAATAGTAAAGTAAGAAAGGGATTTATATGTATCAATTATCACTTCTTTTTATGAAGTTTATTTTATTTAGTATGATTGGATATATAGTAGAAATGATTGAGTGTGCCATTGACGAAGGACGATGGAATAATCGTGGCTTTTTATGTGGACCTGTTCTTCCTATATTTGGCATTGGCTCTTTAGTACTTGTGTTTTTGCTCAAACCTTTTACTTATAATCCTTTTTTAGTTATGATTTTTGGTATTTTTCTTACTACGGGTGTCGAATATTTTGCAGGATGGTTGATTGAAAAAACTTTTCATAATAAATGGTGGGATTATAGTAAAGAACGATTTAATTTACATGGAAGAATTTGTCTTAAAAATTCTTTGCTTTTTGGTATTGGTGCGCTACTCATTCTATATGTTGCAGATCCTTATATTACTGATTTTTTAATTGAAATTAAAGATTCGGTTTTGATGGGTGTTGCTTGTGTTATTGGTATTCTTTTTTTATTAGATACTCTTTATTCTATTATTGTTGCTTATCGTTTAAGAAATCATCTTATTATTGTTGAAGATTTGAAAAATCAAAAATTAGCTAAGATACCTGGAATGTTTGAAAAAATGCTTACGAAAAGATTGGCTGGGAAAAGGAAATTACCTAAACGAGTTATGAGGGCTTTCCCGGCTTTATTTCAAAAATATCAGAAGGAATTTGAATTAATTCGAAAAATTGAAAAAAATATACCTTTTGTTAAGAAGAAAAAAAAGAAGTAATGGAGTTTTATTATGGAGGATCTTTTTATTCAAAATTTAAAGTTTTATACTATTTTTACTACCAAAGAAGAAGTTTTGAAATTTCGAAAAAGTAAGACTATAAAAATTAATGAGGAAGAAATTAGTATTCTTTTTCTTCAAAAAATATTAGAAGATGAAACGTTTTATCAGGAAGTTTATCGTATTTTTAAAAATGATACTTCTTCCATTCAAATTAGTTTTTTGTTTCATGGAGATATTGGATATACCTTACGTTATTCTAAATCTTGTGTGATTCGCGGGTTAGAGAAACTTTATTCTCATTCTTTTTCATCGTCTTTATTGAAACGTTATGAAGAGCTGAAACAGTGTTGTTGTTATGAAGATTTTTTTAAAAAAATTCAAGATGCAACTTATTCTATTTCTATTGATAATAAAAATTATACCATTTCTATTTCTGATCTTTTACAAGTTCTTACTTCTTCTATTGGTGATTATCAAAATGCTTGCCGAGCAAAGGAAGTATATGGCATGAAAAAAGAGTATTTTTTCTATGCTTTATCTCATTTTTGTTTTGATTATCATCTTTTTGATAAATTTTTATTTTCTTCTGATATATATGAAAGATATTATAATTTAAAAAATTCTCAGTCTGTGGATATTGAAGCTATTAATGAGTATTTATCAATTTTTGATACGGTTTATCAAAAAGTTTCGTTGGAACTATCCGTAAGGGAAAAAATTTTAGAAAATATGCCAAGTGATTTTTCTGTATTAGAAAAAGCCATTTATATATATATTAAAATGTGTCAAATTTTCACTTATGATGAAAAGTATTATTTAGCCAATC
>CANPWX010000027.1 GCA_947585065.1 uncultured Bacilli bacterium
AATTCCAAATCTCCCATTTCTTGTACTGTTCCATTTATAATATTAAAATTATGATTTACTTCAAAACTTGCAAATGTCTTATAAAAAATTACACTGCCTATTAATACAATACAGCCAATTGTAAATATGATTATTCCCAATTTTTTATGATCCTTTTCTTTAAATTTTTTTAGTCTTTCCATAATAACCTACTTTCTTATGCTACTATTATGTACCTTTCAACATAAATTAATCGGTTGCAAGTTGAAAATATCCTGCATATCATAAATATTATAACAGCTCATTTGTTGAAAATCAACTGCCACATCAGGTATTTTTATAACATCAATGAGAAAATTAAACCGGTGATAAAATGAATTTTGAAAAAATGAAATACATGAGAGAATACTATGATTATTCCCAATCTTATGTTGCAAAAAAATTAAACGTTCAACGCGGGACTTATGCTGCATGGGAATGTGGTTCAGATATTATACCCATTCAAAAATTAGCCCTTCTTGCAAATATATTTGAATGTAATATAGATTATTTAATTGGGCTTTCTCCTGTAAAAGAAAAAATTATTTCCAAATTTGATTCAAAAATAGTGAGTAAAAGATTAAAAGAAATTCGGAAATTAGAACACTTATCTTTAAGAGAAATATCTGAAAATTTAAGTATTGATTACTCTACCTATTCTAAAAATGAAAATGGAAAAAATTATCCTACTACTTATACTATCTATGAAATTGCTAAAAATTATGGATATTCTTTTGATTGGATAACTGGTAGAAGTAACAAGAAAAAATTACTGATTACTCAGTAATTTAACCATTATACATTTGATATCTTGATGAGAAAGACCAACCCTTCGTATTTGGAAATCCTGGCGGAACAATCATGTTTTTCGTTGGTACTGAATACCCATTATAATACCCAGTTGCAACTCCGAAATGTAAGTGGGCTCCCGTTGTACAGTTATCATATCCACCGTGACTAGAAGAAGTAGAATATCCTCCAACCCATCCAAGTACTGTATTTTGATCTACTACGTCTCCCACATTGACATTAAAATCTAATAAATGGTAATAGTATGTAGTATATGGTTTACCATCGACATTTACATCGATAAATAACATATTTCCTCCACAACTATAATGATATGTTTTTCCAGAGACAACTCCAGCTGCCGCAGCATAAACAGGTGTACCTTCAAATGGACTTGGACCACCAATGTCTAGTCCTGTGTGAAAAGATCCCCATCTTGATCCTAGAGGACTTGTAATAATGCCATGGGTAAGAGGTTTTAACCATCCATCATTCACAATTACAGTTCCATCTCCATATGTTACTTTTTGAACACAATCTTCACTAATGATAGCCTTATCTCCTAAATCAGGAGCATACTTTTCACATTTTTTTGTCGCATCATCTAACTTTGTCTTTAATGAAGCTATTTGTTCATCAATACCCAAAGCATTTTGATTATATTCAGAAATATCATTATATCTTGCTTCAATAACTTTTTTATATTCTTCTGCTTGTTTTTTTAATTTTTCTTGTTTTTCAATCAACTCTTGTTTTAACTCTTCATTCTTTTTAACTTCTTCTTGCAAATTTTCAATAGTTCGATTAATATAATCTGAAATTTGTTCAACAGCCGCGATTCTCATAATCATATCAGTAACCGTACTTGCTCCACTTACGTATTCTACATAAGCATTTTGACCTTCCATTTTTTGCAAATATAATAAGACTTGCTTTACTTCCACTTTTAATTCTTCTATTCTTTTATTTGAGGCTTCTATTTCTTCTTCTACTCTTTGTTCTTCTTCTTCAGCTGCGTGCATTTCTTTCTCAGCTTGTTGAATAGCTTCTTCTTTCTCAGCAATTTCTCTTTTTGCTTCTTCTGTTTTATTCTCATTTTCTTCTTTTTCTTTTAATTTTTGATTATAAATTTCTTTTAATTCTCCCAAAGTTTGTTTTTCTTCAGATGCAGAACAATAAGGTAGAAAACTAAATAGGAAAAAGAAGATCACCAATATTTTACAACCATTCTTTTTCATATTTTCAAATGCTTTCTAACAGATAGCCAAGAGCCAATCATACCTACAATAGAACCAATTACTAATAAGAATAAAGAAACAATAAAGACAAATGGGAAAGGTTCTACTAACGTTATCACTTTGGTTGAAATATAACCACCTGTCACATTATATAATAAAGTATATCCATAAATACTTAAAAGAATAGGAAGAATGCTGCCAAATACACCTAATGTAAAACCTTCAAATATAAATGGTAACTTAATTGCAACATTACTCGCACCAACAAGTCTTTTGATTTCTATCTGTGTTTTTCTTGAGAAAATAGTAAGTTTAATCGTATTACTAATTAAGAATGCAGTTACAACCACAAGAGCAATAACAATACTAATAGTCCCTAAACTGATAATATCAAAGATGTTAATAATACTTTCAACCATTCCTTCTCCATATTCTGCACTATCAACAAAATCATAAGTTCTTAATTTTTCAGCGGTTTCTTTTAAATCATCAACGTTTTTAACTTTAACAATAATCGAATCATATAAAGGATTTTCTTCAAAGATTTTAAGGGCACTTCCAAAAACTTCAGATTCCCTTCCAATCTCAGATTTCCATTCCTCTTTAGATTTCATTGTATAATCTTCCACTGTACTCATAGTTTTCAAATCATTTTCAATACGAATCTTTTGTTCCTCTGTAACATCAAAATCTAAATAAACCACCACCGTCAGTTCATGTTCCAAGGTAGTAGTAATTTGACGCACATTATAAGACAAAAATAATGAAATAGCAACCAAAATTAAAGTAATAGTAGTACAAATAATGGATGCCATCGAGAGAGAAAAATTTCTGAAAATACTTTTAAAAGAATCACGAATGCTTCTTCTTAGAATCCTTATCGCTCTCATTTACAACATAACTTCCTTTCTTTATATCGCTCACTAAAACACCGTTTTCAATAACCAAGACTCTTTTTTTCATACGGTTAACGATATCACGATCATGTGTTGCCATAATAATAGTCGTTTCACTTTCCTGATTAATTCTTTCTAATATATTCATAATTTCAGCTGAGGTATCAGCATCTAAATTACCAGTTGGTTCATCACAAATCAATAATTTTGGATCATTTACAATAGCTCTTGCAATCGCGACACGTTGTTGTTCTCCACCTGATAGTTCATTCGGCAAATTTCTTGTTTTTTCCTTTAAACCTACAGACTCAATTGCCTTTAAAACTTTTGGACGTATTTCGCTATTCGGAAGGCCCAAATTTTCTAAAGCAAAAGCGACATTTTCATAAACAGTAAGTTTAGGTAACAATTTATAATCCTGAAATACAACACCTAATTTTCTTCTTAATTTATATACTTTAGAATTTCTTAGTTTTGCAACATCAATTCCTCCAACAATAACACTTCCTTTTGTTGGCTTTTCTTCACGATATAACATTTTAATAAATGTAGATTTTCCAGAGCCAGTAGGTCCAATAACGAAAACAAACTCCCCTTTATCAATTGTAACACTTAAATCAGCAATAGCAGTAGTTCCATTTTTATAAATTTTATAAGCATGCTCTACTTTTATAAGTTTCAATTTTTCATCACCTTACCTTTAAATATACTTCATTATAACATATTTCCCTATTTATATAAATGGTAAATTTCGCCTTTTCATACCTCCTTGTACTTCATAACAATCATGAATTACAAAAAAAGCTTGAGGATCAATCTGTAACACCATTTCTTTAAATAAATAATAATCTTTATTAGGAACAACACACATGAGTAAATTATTTTTAGTTTTCGAATATCCTCCTTCTGTTTCTAAAATAGTGACTCCCGTTTGTAGTTCATTTAAAATAAAATCTTCTACTTTTTCCCATTTCTTAGTATAAATAAAAAATAATTTAGAATCACTAATACCAATAATAATTTTATCAACAATATTAGTATAAAGGACTAAAATTAAAATAGCATAAATCATATTATTAATTCCAAAAACAAATCCCCCAAATAAAATAATACATATTTGAGTTGCAAAAGCACTTTTCCCTTCAGGTAAATGACAATATTTATTTAAAATACGCATGATAATATCGGATCCACCTGTATCAAAACCAACTTTATAAATAATTCCATTTCCAATACCATATAAAATAGAAGTCACTAAAATAAGTAAAATCACATTTTCAAAATGAATATCATACCGAAGAATCTCGGCTAAAGGTTCTGTTAATGTAATGAAAATAGGATATAACATACTGCCAATAAAAGAAGTTCGAGTTCTTTTTGGGCCTAAAAAAACAAAACTTAAAATCAATAATATGATAGTTGCACAATATAAAAAAATCGTTGGATTCCAGCCAAAAAAAGATTCAAAAGCAATAGATAATCCACTTGTACCACCTATCACTAAATGATTTGGCCTCAAAAAAAGATTATAATTTAAACCAAGCAAAAAAACACCAACAATAATGGTTACAAATCTAGGAAAGAAATTTTTTTCAAATATTTTTTCATATATTTTCTTGATATCCATTTTTTACCCTCTCTTATTATTTCTATTATAACGAACTTCTAAATTTTTTGCAAGATACATACGATTATTATAGGTGATAAAAAATGAATGGAAGTTTTTTTAGTAATCCAACTTTTCCAAGTACCTCAGGCATAAATAATGCCATCAGTCCCCCTGGAAATATAAGTAGTCAAAGCATCCCTTTAGAACAAAGTTTAATTGAAAACATCTTACGTCTAAATAAAGGAAAACGCGTTCGAGTATTTGCATCTTATCCAGATTCCAATGAATGGCGAGATAAAATCTATACTGGTATAATTGAAGAATCAGGACGAGATCATTTAATCCTTTCTGATTCAAATACTGGAAATTGGTGGCTCATTCGAATGCTTTATGTAAATTATGTAGAATTTGATGAAAAAATAAATTATAATCCAGATTATTCAGACACTTTTGATTAAAACCACAAAGTGTTTTTTCTTTACAAATAAAAATAAGTAATGTAAAATTATAATTAAGAGTAGGTGAAAAAAAATGGGAATATTTGGAATCATTTTGATCATAGTAGCAATCATAGGATTATTAGCTATTTGCTATGTCACAATTTATAATAAATTACAATTTGGAATAACAAAAATAGAACATGTAGAAGGATTAATTGATGAGGATTTACGAAGCAAATATGATATTATAATTCGTGCAAATGATGTAATTACAAAAGAATTAAATTCTAAAAAAGATTATTTAAAAGAATATAAAAATTTAAAAGAGCAAAAAATTAGTAATTTTGATTTAGAAAGAAAATTAAAAGAAGCAGAAATTATTATTCACAATTTATATAACGACAATGCTGCATTAAGTAAAAACGAAAACATGGTTCAAATAGAAAAAGACTTTAATTTAATAAATGAAAAACTAACAGCAGGAATTTCCTACTATAACAAACAAACAGCTTTACAAAATTCATATATCCGAAAATTTCCAAATAATTTAATTGCTAAAATTCATCATATTGGTATAAAACCATTCTTTGATAAAAAAGATATGACTGATACCGATATAGACGATTTTAAACTATAAAAAGGAAGTGAATCTCACTTCTTTTTTACATAATTGGAGTAGTAAAATCAGCAATTTTCCAAACATTATCCTCTTTTTCTAATAGAAGTTGATAGAAATCATTACGAGGACAATAATCATTTTCATCACATAATTTAATATTTTCTTTTGCTTCAATTTTATCATCTGTAGCAGACTCTAAGATTAATAATTCTTCAGTAACATCATAACTTGGTATAGCACTAGCTACATAAATAGAATCAAACAAATCACGCGATACCATATAAAGAGGGCCAGCAATCGAAACATCAGAAGAAATTTCAATTTCTGACATTTCATCAAAATAAAAATTATAAGCAGAAAGAGTAAGCAAATTTCTAAGTTGATTTAAAAAGTTAGTATCCACAACTACATAATGTTCGTTATCACTAGAAGTATGATTTTTAGATACATCGCCAATATTGTAATATTGAGCATCATGGAAAAAATCTTTCAAAGCCATTCTTTTTTCTTCTACTAACTCTCGAATTCTTTGTTCACTCATCGTGCTAGTATTTTGAAATTCTTCTTTTTCTGTAGGATGATCAGGTGTCAAATCAATAATTTCCTTCGTTTTTGTAAAATTCATAACTGTCACAATAACAATTATAAAAAGGGCCGCGACACATAAAACCATTCCAAGTTGTTTCCATTCTTTTTTTCTCATAAATCTTCCTCCTTAAAAATCTCTTTTAATTTAAATCGAATTCTTTGCATAGTATTATCTATTTGTTTAGGACTTTTGTCAAGTATTTTAGCAATTTCTGTATAATTCAAATGATTTACCATATATAAAAATACTTCCATCTCACTTTCTGATAATATAGATTTTACTTTATTATAAAAGTGAATATGATTCTCTTTTTCACTATATTTACGTAACGGATCAAGTGTATCATCACCAATAGATTCTTTTAAGGAAGCACCATCTGTATCATATTCATAATCTAATGATAAAGTATCTTGAGAAATTTTATATTTTACAGATTGATGTTTTTTAACATAATTAATTAACTTACGTTCAATACAAAGTTGAATAAAAGTTTTTAAACTTGCCTCTTTACTGGCATTAAAACTATTAATGGCATCTGTAAATCCAACATTAGCTTCTTGTTGTAAATCATTTAAATCAATCCCTACTTTAAGAGCTGTCGGAACAAATTTTTTAACCTCTAAATCAATTAAAGATTTATACTTCTCATACAAACTATCTCGAACTTCTTCATTACTTTCACATACCATATCAAAAAGCATTTTATCTTCTTCTTCATCATAATTCATGACAATCCCCCCATTTTATAAATTAAAATAGCACCAGCAACTGAAGCATTTAAACTATTCACCTCACCAATCATAGGAATAGAAACAATTTCATCACAAACCTTACGAACTAAATTACTAACTCCTTTTCCTTCATTCCCTATAATTAAAACTTTTTTATCAGAAAAATTCATTTCATTCATATTTTTTCCATCCATAGCCGAAGCGTAAACAAAAAAGTTATTTTGTTGCAATTTTTTTACAGTATCAACTAAATTAGTAACTTTAATAATTTTAACATTTTCGGTTGTTCCAACACTCGTTTTAATCACTGTATCTGTCACTTGAACACTTCTATCTTTTGGAATAATCACCGATTTTACTCCAGCAGCTTCACAGGTTCGTATAATCGCGCCAAAATTATGAGGATCTTCTAAATGATCTAATAAAACAACAAAATTTTCATCAAAACAACTTTCTAAAGAACTATAAGAAAAATCATTTCTTTCAAAAACAATTCCTTGATGATTTTGTTTACACATTCGATCCAATACAACCCCATCTACTAATACATAGTGAATATGATGATCTTTTAAATAGGAAAATAATTCAACATCTTTTTTAGTTTTCAGAACATAAACTTTTTGAATTTCTTTAGGATCAGTCATATAAAGTACATTTTTTCCAAACGCTAGCATAAAAACACCTCTTCAATAAAAATATTATACAATACTTTTGTTTGAGTTGCAAATTTCATTAATGATTTTTAAACATCAGATCATTCTTATGAAAAAACCTAAAGTTTCTTCGTCTTTAGGTTTTAACTATTCTGATAATTTTTCACAAATTAAACTAGCAAGTTCCGTAGGATTTTCAATAGGAAGACCTTCGATCATTCTAGCTTCTGCATACAAGATTTTAGTATAATCTTTTAAAGCATCTTTATCTTTTTGATACAATTCTTCTAATTTTTTAGCAATCTTATGAGAAGAATTAATTTCTAATATCTTTTGAGCAGATATTTTTTGATCAACAGGCATAGAGTTTACAACTTTTTCCATTTCAATAGAAATGTCTCCAACTGTTGCTAAACAAACGGGATGAGTTTTAAGACGATTGGTAAATCTTACTTCATTAATATCTTTAAGTTCCTCTTTCATAAACGCAAATAAATCTTTATTTTTTTCATTTAACTTTTCAAGTTCTTTTTTCTCTTCTTCAGTATCTAAATTTAAGTCTTCTTTTGAAACATTAACAAATTTTTTATCTTTATAAGAATCTAAAGTTTTTAAAGCAAATTCGTCAACTGAATCAACACAATAAAGAATTTTATAGCCTTTTTCTTTTACTCGTTCTACTTGAGGTAGTAAATCAATTTTATCTAAAGTTTCACCACAAGCATAATAAATACTTGTTTGATCTTCTTTCATATTCGTTACATATTCCTCTAAAGAACAATATTCTTTATCTTTAGAAGTAGGAAAAATAAGTAAATCTACTAATTTATCTTTATTCATACCAAAACTATCATATATTCCAAACTTAAGTTGCATTCCAAAACTTTCCCAGAATTTTTGATATTTTTCTTTTTCCTCACTCATCATAGTAAGTAATTCTTTTTTAATTTTAGACTCAATGTTTTTAGCAATAATTTTTAAATTCTTATCTTGTTGTAAAATTTCTCTTGAAATATTTAAAGATAAATCTGGAGAATCCACAACACCTTTTACAAAACTAAAATAATCAGGAAGCAAATCTTCACAACGTTCCATAATGAGTACTCCATTCGAATAAAGTTGTAATCCTTTTTGATATTGTTTTGTATAATAATCATACGGAGCATGAGAAGGAATATATAATAACGAATGAAAGCTAACCAAACCTTCTGCACTAGTATGAATAACTTTTAAAGGAGTCTCATAATCAAAGAATTTATCTGAATAAAATGTATTATATTCTTCTTCAGTAATTTTATTTTTATCTCTTTTCCACAAAGGAATCATATCATTAATAACTTCAATTTCTTTATGCGTTTCATATTCATTTTCACTACCTTCTTTTAAGTGTCTATGTTCCACTTCCATTTTAATTGGATAGGTAATATAATTAGAATATTTTTTAATTAAACTTTGAATTTCATAATCTGATAAATAATCATCAAAATTAACATCATCTGTATTTTCTTTAATTGTTAAAATGATATCGGTACCAAACTTTTCCTTATCACATGGACGAATTTCATATCCATCCACTCCACTAGAAACCCAAGAATAAGCTTCATCACTTCCATAAGATTTTGATTGAACTTCAATCTTACTACTAACCATAAAAGCAGAGTAAAAACCAACACCAAATTGTCCAATAATATCTACACTCTTTTTAGGATCCATTTCTTCTTTAAAAGATAAAGATCCAGATTTAGCAATCGTTCCTAAATTTTTTTCAAGTTCATCTTTTGTCATACCACATCCATTATCACTAATAGTTAGTGTACGAGCATCTTTATTTAAGGTAATAAATATTTCAAAATCTTGTTTCTTTACTTTAACACTTTTGTCGGTTAAGGAACGATAATGAAGTTTATCAATCGCATCACTTGCATTAGAGATTAATTCTCTCAAGAAAATATCTTTATTAGTATAGATGGAATTTATCATTAAATCCATTAATTTTTTTGATTCGGCTTTAAATTCTTTCTTTGCCATAAATCATTCCCTCTTTCTGTAAATTGTTATATCACAGATATTTAGCACTGTCAAGAGATAAGTGCTAAGTTATAGGGATTTTCTCGGAACTAAAGTATGAGTTCCAACGGATACTATTCCATGATTGACATTTCAAAAAAATTACTATTGCAAACAGTGTTCTATTGTTATATAATTACTATTAGATACATCTGATTGTTAGGTGTCTTTTTACCTCAGTCCGTTTAATTTTAATTATTAATAATTTAATTTAAATTTTATTTGGAAAGGGGTGGTCCATATGAAAGGAATAATCAATGGATTATATAAT
>CANPWX010000028.1 GCA_947585065.1 uncultured Bacilli bacterium
ATCTTTAGAAGCATTTGATGAAATGATGGCTTTGTTCTATCGTCAAAAAGGATTAGTAGAAGATCCAGAAGATAAACTAAATCGTCTTCCAACATCAAGAATTAACATTCGTTATATGAGAATGTTTGATGGAGCATTCATGTACGCAGGTGGAGGACATATTGGAATTGAATATGATTCTATAGCTGGATTAATGCAAGGAAAGAAAGCACAAGTATTAAGTGATGGAACGGTGGATACTTCTGGTTACTTTGGATGGGGAATTAGCCATGAAATTGGACATCAAATAAACCATAAATCTTTAGCAATTGCAGAAGTAACCAATAATATTTATGCTTTACTTGCACAGACTGCAGATGATAAAGATGAATCAAGAATTGCTTCCAATTATGAAACAATCTATAAAAAAGTAACATCAAATACCAAAGGAAAATCTTCAAATGTTTTTGTGACACTTGCAATGTATTGGCAACTTCATTTAGCATATGATGATAATCAAACATTCTATGATACCGATTCCATTTATGCAAAAATCAATCGTTTAGCAAGAAGTACAAAATTACAAGGATCAAAAGACGATTTATTAGTAATGTTAGCAAGTGAAGCTGCAAATAGAAACTTAGTATCTTTCTTTGAAAATTGGGGATTAACACCAACTCAAACAGCCAAAGATTATGCATCTCAATTTGAACCAGAAACAAGAGAACTTCGTTACTTAAATGATGAAACAAGAATTTATCGTATGGCTGGCAACAAAGGAATATCAAAAAATACAAAAGTTGTAGCTTCTCTAACAGAAGCGGATAGTCAAAATAAACGTTTTACTTTAACATTTGATGTAACGGATGAAAAAGATAAAATTTTAGGATATGAAATAAAAAGAAATGGTGTAGTCATTGGATTCACAATGGAAAATTTCTTTACAGATTATGTTGGTACTTTAAATAATCGTGCAATCGAATATGAAGTGACAGCATACGATAAACTACTAAATAAAACAGAGACAATAAAATTAGAAGAAGTAAAAGTGAGTCATGATGGCAGTATTTCAAAAGAAAACTTTGGAATAGAATCAAATTACACTGCTGAAAATGAAATTTATAATCCTGAAAATGATATGGATTTCGATTCCATGGAAGTAAATAAATTGATTGATGGCCAGAAAGAAACCATATTTGAAGGAACAAAAATCATCAAATTAGAAGGAAACCAAGAATTTAATGGAGTAGGAAATCCTTATATAATCATTGATTTAAATAGTACAATGGATATATCTGGTGTAAAATATCTATCAGGTGGAGAACATTCTATTAAAAAATATAAAATTTATGTGAGTCAAACACGAGAACCAAATTCATGGATATTAGCCAAAACTGGAGAGTTTACCGAAGGCGAGAACTTAATTTACTTTGATAAAGTTGGAACAACCGGTGGAGATCAGTTATGGACTTATAATGATATTGGATATGTTAAAATTGAAGCAATAGAACAGACTGGTATCAGTGGAGCTGAAATAGATATCATCGCACCTCCAGGAGATAACATGGAATTAACAAGTGTTTCTAAATTATCAGAAGATTATTACTACATAGATGACATTGGTACTATTTTTATAAAATGGGATAATGGCTCATCTCTTGGATTAATTGCCGATGCAGATAAAAATTTAGAATACGGAGATTACACTACAGGGGTATACGATGGAGACTTCTTTGCTTTCGCAACATTGGCAAGTGACAAAACAGTTTATGAAATAGCTAATGGAACATGGATGTATGCAGTAAGTGAAGAAGTATATGAAACGATGGTAGGAAAAGATGTTCGAGGAGTTTTACTTCGAGTAAATGATGCTAAAACAAATGAAGGAGAAAGAGTAACATCTACTTCTAAGAAAATGACTCATTTACCAGCATATAATGATTTACCATCATCTACTATAAAACAAAATGGAGGGAATGAATAATGAAACGTAGTATTTATTTACTATTTCTCCCTCTCTTCCTTCTTTGTATTATAAATGTGAATGCAGAGACTTTAAAACAAACAGAAATAGAAAATGGAAAAGTAGAATTAAGTATATCAACTGATCAAGGATACATGGATACCTTTATGACAACTATAGAAGTAAAAGGAAATGTTCAAATTTCTGAATTTATTTGGAATAGCGCATTAGATAACATGGCATTAAAAGATAGCAAAATTAAACAAGACGGAAAAGAATTAGAACTTGTAGTAACAGCAAAAGCTAAAAATATTTTAGAAAATTCAAAGACAATATCACTTGGAACAATAACAGTGATCGGAGAAGAAACAACTACATATAGTTTTCAAATGAACTCTTTTGCTTTTACAAACTTAGATAAAAATATAGTAAATTCTAATAATTTGTATGTTGCAGATCAAAAAAATTATACTTTAACAGTGAAAAAAGAAGAACCTGAGGAAGATCAAAAACAAGAAGAATCAGGAAATACGGGCGATAACAAAGAGGACTCGAGTAAAGAAGATGAACCAGAGCCTCCAAAAGAGGAAACGGATACTCCTGAAGAAAATACACCAGAGTCGCCCAAAGAGGAAGAACCTTCTCAAGGCGATGTGAATATGGGAGAAACAAAACCAACGGAATCGGAAAATAAAGGAGAAAATTCCGAAAGTTCAGAAACTCATCCATCCACAAACAACGATCAAAATACCGAGAATCAAGATAAAACAGACACATCAAATAATAACCAAAGTACTGATCCAGAGACTCCAAACAAAGATATGGATAAGAATGAACAAACTCAAGATAAAGAGGAAAACAAAAATCAAAATACAGAAGAAAAAAATGAAACAAGTCCTTTAATTTTTGTCGCAGCTGGTGTCGTGGCAATGGTTGCAATAATTGGTATTATATATTTATTAGTAAGAGTTCATTAAGATGTCCAGAAGGATATCTTTTTCTATTATAAAAAAATTCTCAAAGTTATTCACTTTGAGTAATGGCTATATTTATTATCTATTAACATTATACAATAATTGATAAAGTTTGAAAATAGATATTGTTGAAATTTCGATTTTTTATTTTTTGATTTTGGTGTCAAAGAGAATCACTATCCCTTTATTTATTGATAAAATCCTTTTTTTCTCAAAGTGAATAACTTTGAGAAAATGAAAGGAAAGTAAAAATGAATAAAAAAATGAAATTAGAAAAATTTAAAGAAAAAAATAAGAAGAAATTAGGTGTTCTATTATTTACAATTATTTGCATGATATTAATAGGCAGTGTGATCCTTTATAAGACATTTGCAAGTTTTACGGTGAGCAAAGATTTTAATATGATTAATGGAAATATCCAAGGAATGGGAGACATTGAGTTTGCGTTTTATCTAAATGGGGCTTTATCTAAAACGATGCCATCAAATTATACGGATTATGATTTAGATGAAAAAGAAAGCTACTGTGGTTTAGGAGATAAAAAGTTAGAAGAAATGAATATAGAATATCATAGACAAGATGGAACCATTTCAATTCAAGGATTAACTTCAACGAAAACAAAATGTTATCTTTATTTTAAAACATATGATAAAGAAGTAGGAATGATTAAATTAACATCAAACAGTGCAGATGCTGAAGACATATGGGCTTATAAAGATTCGATCAATAAAATCGTATTTGAAAATAAAATAGAACCTAAAGTAACATATGATCATTCCTATGATATCAGTGTAAAACAGGATGGAAGCGTAATGGCTTATTTAGTAAAGAATGAAGATAATATGTATACTTGTTATATTCAAGGGAATAAAAAAATAAAGACCAATACCAATAGTGCATCTTTATTTTCACAATTTAAAAAAGTAAAAACATTGGAAGGAATGGAATATTTAGATACTAGTGAAACAACAAACATGACGAATATGTTTCGAGAAATGGAAAGCTTAACCGAGATTGATTTAAGTCACTTTGATACAAGTCAAGTAACCGATATGAATTCTATGTTTAACAATAATTACAAATTAGAATTTTTAGATTTGGGAGAAAGTTTTGATACGAGTAAAGTAAATAATATGAATGGCATGTTTTACGCTTCATCTTCATTAAAATATATAAAATATGGAAATAAGTTTGTTCGAAAACCGGATTCCGATATAACGAATATGTTTGGCTATGCACCGAATGCAAATAAACCAACCGGTGAATCATGGAATGATGTTTCATGGTAAAAATAAACGAATGCGAATGAAAAGATTTTAATTTACAATTCGTTTTTTTTTTGATATTATTATATTGGAAAAGAATAGAGTAAAAGAGAGGTTGATCTTTTATGCAAAGAGATATTATAAAAAAAATAGAATTACTAGTGGAAATGTCTGATACAAACAATCACTACGACTCCCTTCAAGAAGAATACAATGTATTAAAAAAAGATATTGAAATTTTGAAAAATAAGATTGCGCGTGTAAAAAAATCAATGTTAGATAAAAAATATATAAATGCAAGTGATCGAATTATTGATGAAAATATTAAAATAGGATTAGAAAATAAAATAGCTACTTATGAACAATCCTTAAATGATATATTAAATGAATTAGAAGATGTTTCAAAAGAAGAAGAAGATTACCACAAAATAATCAATGATTTAGAAAAAGAAATTGCAACGTCAAAAAGCTTTTTAGAAGCATTAGAATTAAAATTAAAAACAATCGGAAGCAAAGATAAATCAGTCTATTCTTTTTATGAAGATTTAATTGACACGACAACGAAAGAAATAAAAGAAAATGAAGAAAAACTACAAACAAAGAAAAATGTATATGAACAAATTGAAGCAAGATTAGCTAGTTTTGGAGAAAATCGTTATATTTTAGAAGAAAAAATGAAAAAGGATAAAAACAAACTAGAAGAAACAGAAGAAACATTAAATAATCCAGATTCTTACATCGATTATAAAATGAAAACAAAAGATGAAGAAAATCTTGAATCATTAAATAAAGAACTAGAAGCAATGGAAAGAAGAAAATTAGAAATAATTACAGATCCGTCTTTTATTGGACATGATGCCGAAGAATTATTAATGGAAGACGATCGAACCAGTGCACTAGACAAAATAAAAGAGTTGATAACAATCGTCAATTCAAAACCATATATGGATTACAAATACGAAGAACTAGATGAAATATTAGAAGAAGCAATAACAAAAAGAGACGAATTTGCAAGTGCAATGGAAGGAAAAAAATACGATGGAACAGATAATAATATTGTAGAAAATCGAATGGAATTTCTTTCCAAAAAAATAGAAATGAAAAAACAAGAAAAAGAAACATTACAACAAAAAATTAGAAATATGGATACCACAATGGTTCAAGAATTAATGACTTCCATCGCAAGTACCAAAGAATATAGAGAACATTTAAAAACAGATATTGAAGAATACAAAAAAGTTATGGAAGAAAATAATGAATATAAAACACCAAAGAAAAAAGCAAATTTAAATGCCGCATTTCATCGAAAATGTGAGGAATTAAATCAAATAGAAAATATTATCGAATCTTATGAAAAAGACTTAGAAGAAATAGTGGAATGCTCTAAAAAATTAGAAAGTGAAGATTTAGAAAATTTAACAAATGAAATAAATAATTTACAAGAAGAAATAAAATCCTATGAAAAATTAAAATTTTTTGCAAATCCAGCAGATGATATTTTAGCAATAGAAAAAGATAAAACTGAATTAAAGAAATTATCAGATGAAGTAAGTAAAATTGAACACCGTAAAAAATATTTAAAAACTCCAAGTGAGATATATGATGAAATAGAAATATCTATGGCTTCTTTAGGACAAGAAGAAGAAAAGAAAGAAGAAACTGCACCAGTTAATTTAAATGATTATTTAATAAATGATATAGAGGAAGAAAAAGAGGATGAGAATAAAATATCAGAATCAGAAGAAATAGAATTACCAGAAATACCTTCTATAGAAATACCTACTCCAGAGGAAAAAGATACAACTCAACAAGACGAAGATTTAGATGAATTTAAATTTCCTCCAAGAGCCACGGTAATATCTCAAAGTCCATCATTAATAAAAGTAATTTCTGTCGAGCCAATTGAAGAAGAAAAAACAGAAGTAACTCCTCCAGATGTACCAGAACCAGTAAAAATTGAACCACTTCCAACAGAGCCAGGTTTAATTTCTACTTCAACCGAATCAGATGATTTTATGGTAAATAATGAATTTGAAGATACCGATTATATTAGCTTTAATGATTTACTAGAAGGGAGTAAAAAGAATGAAGATTAAAACAAATACAATTATTACTCTCGAAAATGAAGAACGATATGTAGTTTTAAATGAAACAACCTATCAAAAAGAAGTATACTTTTTAGTAATGGGTATGGATGAAAAAAAAGAGATTATTCAAACCAAAGTTGCCATTTTAAAACAAGTAAAAATAAATGATGAGATATATGTAGAAAAAGTAACCGATTCAAAATTAATTATTGAATTAACAAATTTATTGAAAAGTCAATTATCAATGTAACTACCGAGTGGTAGTTATGTTTTTTGTTTCAAAAAACAAACAGAAAAGACATTTACATTTTTTTTAGTTTTTGATAAAATAAAACTGTTAGGAGGTAAATAATTATGGAATTAAAAGGAAGTAAAACAGAAGCAAATTTAATGGCCGCTTTTGCTGGAGAAAGTCAAGCAAGAAATAAATATACATACTATGCTAGTAAAGCCAAAAAGGAAGGATATGAACAAATCGCATCCATTTTTGAAGAAACAGCAAACAATGAAAAAGAGCATGCAAAATTATGGTTTAAAAAATTACATGAAGGAGACATTCCAGATACTTTAACAAATCTTAAAGATGCAGCAAGTGGAGAAAACTATGAATGGACAGATATGTATAAAACGTTTGCCGAAGAAGCTCGTGAAGAAGGATTTAATGAAATAGCCTATCTTTTTGAAAGTGTAGGAACGATTGAAAAACACCATGAAGAACGTTTTTTAAAATTAGTAGATAATATCGAAAACAATTTAGTTTTTGAACGTGGCGAAGAACGTGTTTGGATTTGCCGTAACTGTGGACATATATATGTAGGGGAAAAAGCTCCAGAAATTTGTCCAGTATGCAAACATCCACAAGCTTATATGGAAATTAAAGCAGAAAATTATTAATTTTTGAAAGAATATGTAAAATATTCTTTTTATTTTTTTAAAAATTTGATATACTAAACATAGTAGAGGTTGATAAAGATGGAAAAGAAAATAAATAAAAACCAAAAAATTGTTTTATTAGTAGTGGGAGCTTTATTACTGGTGCTAATTTTAATTTTTGTGATAGGCTTATTTTTAAAACCGAAAAATGAACTAGAAAATCCGCCTGCCCCAGAAGAACCAATTACAGATATGTATAATATTCAACAAGTAGAGCCTACTGAAGCTGAAACAATGTATAAAGAAGTAGCATCTGCTTGTACAGGAGCATTAGTTTGGAATTTAGACATTGGACAAACTGTTCAAATTGATGATTTAAGTAATATGAACACTTGCCATACAGATGACTATTATTCAAAAATGATTGGTTATACATATGATTTAGATAATAATGTTTTAATTCATGTAAATGTATTAAAAAAAGTAGATAATGAATTAAGAAAGTTAGATGATACGCGGGTAGCAGAATTTAGTGAAGAAGGATTAAATGATGCGTTGAACTTAGGAACAACTTATGAATATGTTTATCAACCAAATGGAGACAATTATAAATTAATTGAAGTAAAACTAATGGCACTTCCAACAACAGAATAGATTGGTAAAAAACCAATCTTTTTATTTTCTTCCTTCCATATTTAAGGTATAATAGAATTATAGAGATTGGAGGAGTAATCATGCGATTAGAAGTAAACTCTTTTCATATTATATTAATGATTTTCACAACTTTTCTTTTTAGTGTGATTTTAGTACCTATTTTCAAAAAAATTGCTTTTCATATTGGAGCAATTGATTATCCAAATGCAAGAAGGCTAAATAAAGTGCCAATGCCAACTATTGGTGGAGTAGCAGTGTTTTTTTCCTTTCTATTAGGATATATGATTTTTGGACGTGGTAGTACCCAAATGCTCGCTATATTAATATCAAGTTTTGTGATTTTATTTGTTGGATTAATTGATGATATTAAACCAATTCATGCGAAATATCAATTAATTGGCCAAAGCATAGCAATATTAATTATTTTAATTTATGGAGGATTAACTATTGATAATGTCACTATATTAGGTACAACCTTGAATTTTCCAATGCCATTAAATTATATCGTAACCTATTTTTTCATGCTTGGTATCATTAATGCCATTGATTTATCTGATGGTATGGATGGTCTTAGCAGTGGAATATCAATTATCTATTTTGTAACAATTGTCGTAATAGCAATGTGCTTAAATTTAGCAGGGGATATAGATACATTAATTGCAATATTAATGATTGGAGCTTTACTAGGTTTTTTAGTATATAATTTTCCTCCAGCAAAAATTTATATAGGTGACTCCGGAAGCAATTTTATGGGACTTATGGTCGCGACAACGGCACTTTATGGATTTAAAGTTGCAACATTTACTTCTCTTTTAATTCCTCTAGCAACCTTAGCAACTCCAATATTTGATGTATTATTTTCGATAGCAAGAAGAACATTACAAAAGAAAAATCCATTTACCACTCCAGACAAAGAACACCTACATCATCAACTGTTGAAGATGAAATTTTCCACAAAAGAATCATTAGCAGTTATTTATACATTAAATATCGGATTCTCATTTGCTACCATTTTATACTCACTAAATTATTTACGATATGCCTTTATTTTATATTTAGCATTATTAGTAGTACTATTATTTTTGGTATTAAAAACAGAAATATTATTTCCAAAGAAAGGGAAGAATTTAGATGAAGAAAAATGAGAAAATACTAGAAGTAGTCCGTTATTTAATAGTAGGACTGCTAACAACTTTAGTGAGCTTAGCCATATACTATGGATTAGTTTATACAGTTTTGAATCCAGAAAATGCCCTTCAACTTCAAATTGCCAATATACTTAGTTGGATTGGATCTGTAACTTTTGCCTATATTACAAATCGAACAGTGGTATTTCGAAGCAACAGTAAAAATAAAATAAAAGAAGCAACAAAATTTTTGGGATCCCGCTTAGTAACATTAGTTTTAGACATGGGAATAATGTTTACGGGAGTAACAATTTTATCTTACAACGATAAAATGATAAAAATACTAAGTCAAGTAATTGTGATAATATCGAACTATGTTTTAAGTAAACTCTTTGTATTTAAAACCTCATCATCAAAAAAAAACTATGATAACTATAAATACAAAATAGTACGTTTTGGTATATTTCTATTGCCAATCTTCTTAATAGTACTAGAAACCCATCCATCTCGACAAATAGATTTTCTATTTACTCTATTTTTATCAATATTTTTTCTATTTTTTGGTTTATCCATGTTACAAAAAAAACAAAACATTGGTATAGTTCTTGCTCTATTGACTTATGTAATTATAGAAATTTGCTACTTTTACTGTAAAGATGCTGATATGTTAACCAGTATCAATCAACTCATTGCAATCTTCTTATTACCAATGGCAGGATTTTATTTTAAAAATAATAAAGTGTTTAATGAAAGATTTTGGCCAATTTTATTTTTTGAAACTTGTTTTTTAACATTTTTAGCAGATGGAACAATTTTATTACCAATTTTAGTGATTACACTTCCTTTTGCAGTGGTAGCTTTAAAAAATCATTCGAATT
>CANPWX010000029.1 GCA_947585065.1 uncultured Bacilli bacterium
ATAATTGTCGATATAAATTCCTGCTTGATTTAGTATCTTTATTTGAGATTCTCTCGTTTTATCATAATCCATATCAAGATATTTCGATACAAACCATAGAAAATGATGAATATTAGAAGTGTCTAAATCAAAATAATGAGGATCTTTTGTAATATTAGTCGCAAAAACACTTAAATTTACATACGTATTAAAAATTGTTGGTAACTGATTTAATCCATCCATAATAAAATATAATAATTTTAAATTTCGATGAAACAAAAATTGAATTTTTTTATTAAAATTTTCATCATTAGAAATAGATGTAATTAAAAAATCATATATTAATGTATTCTTATAAGTTTCTAAAAATAAATGATAAGATGTATTATTTTCTTTCTCTTTTTTTAATTTTATTTCTTGTCTGGTCACCATTTTTCCATATAAATACTCTAGTATTTCCAATAACGATACTTCTGAGAAACGACTTTGTTCTATACTTTTTTCGATTGTAGTTATTTTAATGATACTTTCTTCATTTTTATTAATATTTTGTCCAAGAAATAAACTGATTTTTTTTGCTTCCTCTAAAGTCTTAGGAAAAACTTTGATAACTCCAGTTAATTTAGAAGTACGAATATACTTATCTTTTAAAGTATCAAATAATAATTTTAAATTTTCATCTTTGAAATAATCCAAATTCAATTTTCGTACTCCCTTTCATCTTCAATCATAATTCTTTGTTTACCATTCCATTTATAACGAATTAAACTAACAACATCAGATGACTGTGGATGATGTAACTCATAAATTGCCAAATGAGGAACTGTTTGATAATCACCCCATAAAATTTGACTTGTAAGTACATAATCTAAATCCATTTGATCCATAATTCGAAAGCAATCTAAAATATTCTCATCATCTACACCAGCAAAAGCTTCATCTAACCCAATCAGTCTTGGAGCAGTAGAATTAGCACTATTAAACTTAGCATAAACACCTGCAAATAATGGAATATACATAGCTATAGCTTTCTCGCCACCACTAAATTTACTAAATTCTTTATCAGTTAATTCTTTTAAATCCCGATTGGTTCTTTTAAAATATAACTCAAATTGAAACCACTTACGATAATCTAAAACATTTCTGATAATTTCTAAATAATTTCTTTCTCCAAGTTCACTTTTTTCTTCTTCATAAGCAATTTTACTTCGAAAATGGTTTGTTATTTTTACTAAATCCTCTTCTTTAATAAATTTTGGATCTCTTTCAAAAATATTTACAATTTCTTTTGTATCCAATTCCTCTTCTTTATCTTTTGATTTCCCAACCCAACGAATACTAAAACTTAACCCACTAGATGTATTCATAGATTCCATTAAATTTTTTACTTCCGTAATCCATTTTTTACTAGAATAAATCTTTTCTCGAATAGAATCGCCAATATTGTTCATAAGTAAATCTTCAAATAATTTCCGATCTTCTGCATTTAATAAATTTTTTGTACTTTCTAATTCAAATTCCAATTCTTTAGCTAATTCTAACAAATTTAATGTTTTATTTTTATAACGGAATTCTAAATCACTTCTTCTAGCATTCTGAAAATTTTCAATAACAATCTTTGAATCAATTTTATCACTTAAGAATTTTTCGTAATCTGCCTCTTCATAATTTAAAATACTAACTTTTCTTCCAGCATAGTTTTGAAGTTTAGGAATAGAATTATTGATAGAATCCATAAAACGATCCGTTGCATCTAAAACATTAGGTTCTTTTTCAAAAGTAAGTTTAAAACTTTTAAACCATTTGGTAATATCTTCTAAAGGAGTAAGATAATCCGAATAAGATAAATGATACTCACTTTCAAATAATTCTTTCTTTATATTCATTATTATTTCTTTTTCATCTAATTGACTAATAAGATCTTCTCTATTTTGCTTTGTAACCTCTATCTCCGTAGAAAGTTTTCCTATCTCTGTTAAATTTTCTTCTTTCGAAGTTTCCAATTCTTTTTGTTTTCTTTTCAAAAATTCTAATTTTTCTAAAGTACTTTCAAACTCTTTACTTTGCAATTTTTCTTCAATTTGATTGTATTTCTCCGTTTGTTTACGAATATCAAAATCAATTTCTTCCATTTCCATTTTTATTTCAGAAAGGGAATTTTCGATATCTTCGATGGAAGAAAGACAAGAATGAATAATTTCTTCTTTTCTTTTAAAATCTTTCCATTCATTTTGAATATTTTGAATCAAAATAACACATTCATCATAATAATGAATAATTTCGTTTAATTCATTATCTTTTAAAGGTCCAGAAAAATGTCCCTTTTCTAAAAATATATCCTCTTCTTTTAATCTTATTTGTTTTAGAAAATCATTTAAATTCATTTTTTTATTCTCAATAATATCATTAATAAAATGAATAGTAATATTTTTATTTTTTAATTCTTCTTGTTTTGTTACATATTCTTGAAAATCTATCTTTTTTAAAAACTCTTCCTCTAATTGTACTAAAGATTTTTGAAGTTTTTCTTTCTCTTCCAAGAAATGATTCATTTCTAAATAAATTTGCTTTTTTTGTTGATCCAATTGTTCATACAAAGAATCATAATATTTCTTTCTTGTTTCTTCTCCAATATATTTTAGTTCATAATCTTCTATTAAATTACCCGTAATTAGTCCATGAGAATAAATACCATCTTCTTGAATTTTTATATTTCCTTCCTGAGAACTAATAGAATTTAATAATAAATAAGCTTCTTTTTCATAGTCCTTATCAATAATTTTAAAATATTTCGCAATAGAATCCTTTTTTGTATTAAAATTTCCAAAACTTTTTTGTTCAATGAGATGGTTCTTTTGTTTCCAAAGAAAAGTCTGCAATAATCCCATTTTCTTTAAAGCGTTTTCTAATACTTTTTTTAATTTTTCAGAAACATTCTCCTTAAAATCAATCACTTCATATAAATATTTTGCTTCCTCATGAACATGCTCTAAATATTCTTTCTTTTCAGTAGAATCTAAATTATCTTCTAAAGTAAATTGAATTTTTTCCTTATCATTCTCTAATGTTTCTAATTTATATTTTTCTTTTTCTATTTTTCCATCTAATAGATAAATACTTTTTTCTAATTCTTCTTTCTCTTTTAAATACTTATTTTTTAAAAATGTTTCAACTTCAAATGGAACACTTTCTTTTAAACTATCTAAAATAAGATAAAGCTGTTCTAATTCTTCTTGATCTAATCGAAATGCTTCATTTTTTTGATATTCTTTTAATTGTTCTTTTTTATTTTCCATATCTATTAATATTTGTTCACTAATTGTTTTCTTTTCTAATTCTATTTTTTTTAATTTATCATTTTCCAACGCTAGATCATTTTCTAACTCTTCTTTTTTATCATCCAAATGTTGTTTTTCTAAAACTTTATGATATAAATTTAACATGTGTTCTTTTTCTTTTTGTAAATCTTTTATAAAACTATCAAATTTGAAATCACTTTTTTTAGTTTTTAATTCTTCTAAAGAAAATAAAGCATCATCATAATACATTAAATGAATGACTTCTTCTATATCCTGTTCTAAACCATCAATATTTTTTTCAATAGAGTCCAATTCCTCTTGTAATTTCTTTTCCTCTTTCCTAATAGTTCTTAATTTTGTATCTTTCATATCCCAAAGGGTTTCCTTTTTATCATATTTTTCTTTTGAAACTTGAATATTTTTTTCTAATTCAATTTTTTCTTCCATCCAATGTTCTAAATCTTTTGCATCTAAAGATTCGCTTTCAAATTTATTTTTCTCTAACTCCAATTCAATATCTTGTTTTAATTGCTTTCTTTTTTCAAAATCAAGAGTAAGTTCTTTTTCCTTCTGATCTAAAAAATCTTTCTGTTCTAATAGTTTCTCATATATTTTTTTAGCTTCTAAATAATTACTACATTTTTGATAAAGAATCGTATTACTATATTGAAAAAAAGCTTTTTTTAAAAAGGAGATTGCTGTATTTTCTGCTTTTAAGTCTTCAATTCTTTCTTTATACTTATTTAAATTTTCAATAGATTCAGATACTGTTTCAATATCTCTCTCACTAATAGGCTCCAGTACACTAGATAATATTTCTTCCAATTTTGTAGGTTTAAAATCCTTTGATAATTTTGGAGATCTTAATTGAACCATTAAATTAATTAATTCAGAATATAAACTTTCATTTTCAAAACCAAATAAAAGACGATTCACCATACTTTTATATTCTTTTTGAGTTGTAACAAAATCTCCGCCTGTTCCTATCGCAAGTTGTAATTCCTTTTTGGTTAAAGGTACTTTTCTTAAAGAATCTTTATAAAGAGCAAAATCATATTTAATTCTTCTATTATCTGTTAATGAAAATCCATAAAAATCCACTCCTTTATTCCGTGTTGCTTTAAGACCCATACCAATAGTTAAATAAGAATCTGTTTCTTTGTTATAAAATTCCATATAAATATAACTAGTATTTTCGTTTCCATCAAAATCATTCGGTAAAATATAATCTTCTATTTTTCGATCTCTACCCCCAAAAGTATCGAAACGTTCTGGATTTTTATTGCCATCAAACAATAATGGAAAAAAAGAAACCATCGTTACCGTTTTTCCCGAACCATTCGTACCTCTTAATAATAATTTTCCATCACAAAAATAAAACTCTTCCTCATCATATAGCCAATAGTTTAAAAATCCAATTCGATTTATTTTATATCTTCCCATACTACTCCTCCAAATCTAATGTAAATAATTCATAAGCTACATCTTCATTTATTTCTTCTTTTTTTTGATATTTTCCCTGCATTAAAAAGGATATTGGATAAAAAGTCACGTGGTTCTCATCACAAGAAATTAAGCGATAAGATTCCATATAATTTAATACTTCTTGAATAAAGTTTTCTAACTTACCTTCTCGGTATTCTTTTGAAAAATATTCCTTATTTTCTTCATGAATCTTTAAAAATAATTTTTCAATTTCTAACCTTGTTAATGTTAATTTATCATGGACAACTTGATTATGAAATGATTCTAAATAGGATAAAACAAGCAATGCGATATCCGAAATACTTTTTCTATAATTGGGAAATAAATCTTTAGAGTTCCCATTATTGACACTAAGAGCAAACATATTTTGAGTTAAAATTAATTCACTTTCTAAATATTTTTCCATGTCTTCACTAATTCTTACACGCATATTTTTCATATAAACGGCGGTATCTTCATCAATTTCATCCAGAACAACATTGGGATAAAAGATAAGACCACGATATGTTTGAAATCTTTTAAAATCAATTGCATCCATTTCTAATCGTTCTTGATTTAAAAAATCTTCTGGTAACACACAATCAGAAATATCAAACTTAAACTGCCGCATAACATAATGACTAGTGGCAAGATTTTCATATAAAACTTCTGCCGTACCATCTTCTGCATATCTTTCCCCATTTCCATCAATGATTTTAAAAAGTCCAAGAGAAACAGCAAATTTCATGACATCTGTCATACTTTTTCGATCTTTATATTTTAACCAATCGGGTTTAATACTCCCCTCTACAGTACTTAAAAAATTAGTAATAAATTCCGTTAAATTGGATAATATAAATTGATCTTGTAATCCTTTGTCTTCCAAATAAATAAGAAGTGCGACAAACAAAACATAATCTAAAGGATTATCAAATTCTTCTATCTGAAATGTACTTTCCACTAAAATAGGTAATTTCTCTAATTTAATTAATTTAGAATTACAGATAATATCGCATCCTAATTTGTTATTTGCAAATTCTCTTAATTCTTTTAATTTTCCACGTATTTGATAAAACTCACTTTCTTTTTCTTTTTTTAAAATCCAAAAATTATTTAATAAAAGATTCAATTCCTCTACAATTTGATCATTCATTTTCTCCTCCAAAAATTATTACAAAATCTTGCATTTCAAAGATTCCATCATCGCTTTGAATAGTTATCCATTCATCACTTTGTTTTTCCACTTTAAAATGAATTCCATGTTCCCCATTATAAACAAGTTTTCCCATATTTCTCATTCCACTAGATAATAAAGATAAAATAAATCGCCGTTCAATCGTAGAAATCTGAGGCAAATTTTTCATTTCAATTTTTCCTTCTCTAATATATTTATTTAATATTTCTTTCTCACGATTTCTTAAACTTAAAATTTCATTTAATTGTCTTTCTTTCGCAAAAGTTTTATCTATAATAGGTCTTTTCACAATTTTTTCTCTCATTTTTCGGCTGTGACTTTCCAAATAAAATTGTTTTGTAGTTAGTTCAAGAACAGAGTAATCTTTAGAATCAGTTGTTCTTTCTAATCCCGTATAATGTTTTACTTTAAATATTCCAAAAACCATATTTCCAAGTTCATGAGCTTCTTTCAAAGAAGAAACATTACTAAATAAAGTTATAATATGTTTATAATCTTCCATTTTATGCATAGAACTTGCTTGTAATTCCAAGATGGCCGCGACATTTTTCATAATTTTATTGATGATATCGTTTACAGCATTTTTAAGACGTGTACTTTCTCTTTCTTGAATATTATCACTTGCAAACCATTTAATAATACTTCGCCATTTAGAAACGTTAATTTCTCTTAAATAATCGTAATCAAAATCTGGTTCCATAGTCGGGATAGACTTTTGAAATTCAATAATTTGATTCATTATATAATCTTCCATAGAATCAGGCATAGACTCAATAATATCTAATATTTTGACACTGTTAAGTTGAAAACCTCCAATAAAATCTTTTAAATAATTCACTACTTTATCTTTATATAAAATAAAAGATTCATTTTTCATTAATTCCTCTGTTTTAGCCTCATGAAATATTTTCAAAAAATCTTTATAAGACTCATTTAACGTTGTAAAATTGTGATTTAATTCATCAAAGCAATTACTTATCTCATGAGGATCTTCTAATGTAATAATCTTTTGAAGTAATAACTTAATTTTTTCAAATAATTTTGGCTCTAAAGAGGAAGTTTTAACTTTTAATGTTTCTAAGCGAAGTACAAATCTTTCTATTTCTACTCCATACTCCGTTAAAGAAAAACGTAGTCTTCGATTTTTAAATTCTTCGATTGTATTAACATTAGAAGTATCTTGAATATTTGTTAAGTTTTTCCATTCCACAAGTCTAAGTAAATCTGCTTCACATAACTCTAAAGTATAATCTTTAAAATATTCACTATCCTTAAGAGCATTAAAAACATCTTCTTTATAAAGCCAATATTCCATCCTTTCATATTTTTCAAAAAAGAAGCGAATAATAGGCCTATAACGTTCCGTATTTTCTACATTTAAATATTTAGTTTCCGTAATTTGTTTTACTAGTTTTTCCTGTACTTCCATAAAAACTCCTTTTTTTAATATATCATACAAGAATTAAAAGAAAATAACAAGAAATTTCTGGTTTATTCCTGTTTTTTTTCATCTTTTCTTAATAACTGAGCTAAATCAGAAAATCCACCTGCTCCCATAGTCGCGAGCAAACACAAAAAAATGGCTTGCAAAAGATTTGTTTCAATTTTAAATACATAACAAATCAATGCACTGACAAGACCAACAATCACATTTTGTAAAGGAATTAAATGATTAGGAACTTCTTTTACAAAAGCTTTGGTAATTGCTCCAAAAATATAAGCAATAACAATAATCACAATAATATAAGAAATTTGCATCCATACCACATCCTTACATAGTGTATGAAAGAAATAAAAAAACAAATATTTTATTTATCCTAAAAAGTATATTTTTATAAAGAAAAATACACACTAGAAAAGAGGATGATAAAGATGAATAAACTAAAAAAATATCAAGAAAAAAGAAACTTTACAAAAACAAAAGAACCTAAAGGATCAGAAAAAAAATCATCAAAAAAACTTCGATTTGTCGTACAACATCATCTTGCTAGAAGAGATCATTATGATTTAAGATTAGAATGGCAAGGAACATTAAAAAGTTGGGCTGTTCCAAAAGGGCCATCTTATAATCCAAAAGATAGAAGACTCGCAATTCAAGTAGAGGATCACCCTTTGGAATACCGTAATTTTGAAGGAACGATTCCCAAAGGTGAATACGGTGGTGGAACTGTGATGTTGTTTGATGAGGGATATTGGACACCTCAAGAAAATGAAACAATAGATTTTCATAAATCAATAAAATTTATTCTTCATGGCTCCAGATTAAAAGGAAACTGGACTTTAATTCCCATGAAAGATGATCAGTGGATTTTATTAAAAGAAAAAGATTCGTATGCCTTTTCTAAAGATATATCATCCTATAAAACATCAATACGTTCAGGAAGAACAATGCAACAAATAGAAAAAAATATTATCAAAAGAAAAAATAGTCCAAAAGATTTTATTTTAGAAGATATAAAAATATCCAATCCAGATAAATTAATTTTTGAAAGTCCTAAAATAACAAAATGGCAAATAGCAAATTACTATCAAAAAATTGCCAAAAAAATGCTTCCTTATTTAAATGATAGATTAATAAGCACCATACGTGCACCAGAAGGAATAAAAGGAAATTGTTTTTTTAAAAAACATTTAGAAACAAAAAGTAAGGGTATTGGAAAAGTAATAATTCCAAGTGACAAAGAAAAAAAAGAAGATTATTACTATATCAAAGATATTACAGGATTATTAAGTGAAATACAAATGAATAGCTATGAATTTCACTTATGGGGAAGTAAAGCACATAAAATAAATAAACCAGATATGCTTGTTTTTGATTTAGATCCAGATGAAACGATTTCATTACAAAAATTACGGGAAGGTGTTAAAGATTTAAAAAGTATTTTAGATGAATTACACCTGACTTCATTTTTAAAAACAAGTGGTGGAAAAGGTTATCATGTAGTAGTGCCAATTCAGTCTCTAAAATCTTGGAAGTCTTTTCGTGCTTTTGCTAAAAACATTGCCGAAATAATGGAAATGAAATGGCCAGAAAAATATGTTAGCAATATGAGACTAAAAAACAGAAAAGGAAAAATATTTATTGACTGGGTACGTAATACCAAAATGGCAACAAGTGTAGCTCCCTACTCCATTCGTTTAAAAAAGAAACCAGCAATATCTATGCCAATTTCTTGGAAAGAATTAGATCTTATAAAACCAGATGGCATTTTCATAGAAGATGCTATAAAAAGATTAAAAAGAAAAGATCCATGGGAAAACTTTTTTGAGATTCAACAATAAACTAATCGAATCTTTTTTATTTGGTTAATTTTAATCTTAACTTTTGAATCTCTTTTAAATCTAATTCAGTTGTATTAGATATCATCTCATCATCATAACCATTTTGTATTAATTTTTGAGCAAATTCTTGTGTAGCCTGTCTTTTTCCAAGTTTCAAACCACGCTTCTCTCCTCGTTTTTCACCTCGCTTCTCACCACGTCTCTCCCCAATTCTCATTCCATCATGATACTCAATCCATCTTGCCCAATAATCATGATCAAAATAATCGGGATCTAAACTTGTCTCTATTACTTTATCTACTTCTTTATTTATCATCTGATATATCTTTCCTTCCTTTTCATAGTT
>CANPWX010000030.1 GCA_947585065.1 uncultured Bacilli bacterium
TATTTGTTACTTGATCTAATTCTAACTCTTTATAATACTCTTTTTCTTTCATTTGTTTTCTTGCATTTTCTGCTATACTTTCCATAATACTTTCCTCTTCTGCCATCTTAAACTCTAATATGCACCCAAAACTTCGATCTTTCTTCTCTATTAATACATCATATCTTCCACTTCCTGACTCTCGATTCGATTTTACTATAAACCTACTAGTTAAAAAGCCTCCAAATAATCCTATCATATATCCATGATAAAAACTCTCTTTCCTATCATAAAAACTGATACTTGTTAATAATTTATTTAAATAACTTTCTATCTTTTCTTTATTTCCTAGTAGGATACTTTCCATAAAATTATCATATTCTTCATAACCTGTTATTTCTTTTTTAAATTCTATTGTCTGAACAATTTTTACTAAATCATATCTTACTTCTTCATTTGGTATTTTAAAATAATATTTTGTTGTTTTAGTAATAGGATTTTGATATTCTCTATCATATGTTAAATATCCTGATGCAAATAATAAATTAAGTACTTTACTTATATCTGTTTCATTAAAATCTTGATATGTTATTCGTTCATCATAAGAAAAACTGATACTTTCCCCTTTTAATAATTTTTCTATTTCTTCTCTATCCTGTTCAATAATACCACTTAATAATGTTTTAATTAAAACATTCCCTGAAGTATTTACCCAATATGGTCTTAATGTATTATTATCTACATAATTTAATATACTCCATGGATTATAAATGGAAGCTCCCATAAAGTTATATCCATCATAATATTCTTTTACTTCATTCGTTAATTCTAATCCATAATATTCTAATAATTCTTTCGTTTCTTTTTCTGTAAATCCAAAGGCTTCATTATAGTTTTTACTCATCATATCATAAATAGTTAAATTATTTAAATCACTAAAAATACTTTCTTTACTGACTCTTAGTACTCCTGTTAATACTCCAAATTTTAAACTATCATTTCCTTTTAAACAGGATGATAATACACTTTTGATTAAACTTACTACTTCTTCATAAAAGCCACTTAAATATCCTTGTTGAATTGGTACATCATATTCATCTATTAAAATGATTACTTTTTGATTGTAATATCTTTCTAACCATTCTGACAATTGGAACACTGCATCTTTATATTCGTCTTTACTTGCATTTCCACTTTTTATATTACTAAATTTTTTTAACTCATCTTCATCTAAAATGTTTATTAAATAATCCTTATTCTTATAAATTTTCTGTATCATTATTACAAATTGATTATATACACTTTCATAAGTATTTTGTTTCATATTTTTAAAATCTAATGCGATCACTGGATAGTTTCCAAATTCTTTATAATATTCAGATTTTTGAATAGCTAATCCATCAAATAAATGAGCATTTTCATTCTTTTTATCTATATCAAAAAAGTTCTCTAGCATCGAAATAAACAAACTTTTTCCAAATCTTCTTGGTCTTGGATATAATACCACTGAACTACCCTTATTTAATAATTCTTCAATAGCTATAGTCTTATCTACATAATAGCAATCATCATTAATTAAATCTTGAAAATTATCTTTACCTATTGGTATTTTTTTTAAATTCATAAAGTTCCCTCTTTTCTTAACTTAATTTTATCAAATATTACTTTATAATACAAGATAGGAACTTATTTCTTTAAAAAAATAATATATAACTTCCAATTTTATTCAAAAAAAACAAGAATTTTATTTTCTCGTTTCTTTCTTATAAAAAAACTGCATATTTTTTATAACAATTTATAAATCTAACAGTTCAATCTCTTCAGGAATAGCATCCAAAGCAACTAACTTCCCTTTAGCTAAATAATCAAGAGTTGCCCCACCACCTGTAGAAATATAAGTAAAAGCAGATTCATAACCCAAATTGCGAACACTAGACGCGGCATCTCCACCACCCACAATAACATTCGCCTTAGATTTCTTTAAAATTTCCAATAATTCTTTAGTTCCATTTGCATATTTTGGGTTTTCATAAAATCCAACAGTTCCATTCAAAAAAACAGTTTTACTTTCATCAATAATTTTTTTATACTCAGCAATCGTTTTCGCACTGATATCTAATATTTGTTCATTCACTTCAACTTTATCAATTAATTTATAAGCTATAAAAGATTTATCATAAGTATTACCAACAATCACATCAACAGGTAATTTTATTTTTTCTTTATGATTTAATAATATTTGTTTGGCTTTTTCCGTAATTTCTAAACTTTTGGAAGTAAGGGAAGCTCCAACTCGAAACCCTAATGTTTCTAAAAAAGTATTAGCAATGCCTCCCCCACATAATAAATGATCACATTTAGGTAACAAAGAAGAAATCAAATCAATTTTATCATCCAATTTAGCACCACCCATAATAAGCGTAAAAGGATGATCCGCATGAAGAACATACTGATCTAACATTTCAATTTCTTTTTGAACTAAAAAACCAATCCCGCTTGGAATAAACTCTGAAATACCATACGTAGAAGCATGTTTACGATGAGAAGAACCAAAAGCATCATTAATAAATACATCTCCTAAACTTGCCCAAAACTCTGACAATTGAGGATCACAATGACTTTCCAAAGAATTAGGAACATCTAAAAATCGAGTATTTTCAAGCATTAATATTTCTTTCGGCTGTAACTCTGCCACTCTTTTCGAAAGAAGAGGTCCAAAATTATCTTTTGAAAAATAAACTTCTTGTTTTAATAAATTACTTAAATATTCAGAAATAGGTTGCAAAGAATGAGTAGCAAAATCCTCTTTTGTTTTAATTTTACCAAAATGACTAAGTAAAATAATACTACATCCATGATCCAATAAGTAATGAATAGTATCCAAACTTTGAATAATTTTTATATCATCTAATATCTTATTTCCCTTCATTGGAACATTATAATCTACTCTTAAAAGAACCCTTTTTCCATCGATATTCATATTTTGAACTCTTTGTTTCATATGTCACCACTCTCATATCTATTATATCCAAAAAACAAAGGATAATCAAAGAAAATAAAGAACTTATCGAAATAAACATTTAGCTGTTCTCATCATTTGAACAGTATAACCATATTCATTATCATACCATGCAACAACTTTATAAAGATTCCCACTTTCCGTTTTTAAAACACTAGTTAACGATAAATCTACCAAAGCTCCTACTGAAAGTCCAATACAATCACTAGAAACAACAGGATCAAAAGTAGTTTTAAGAACCATAGATTCTTGTTTAATAAAACTTTGATTAATTTCTTCTGCTGTAACATCTTTACTTAATTCGAGTACTAAATCAATCATAGAACCATCACTAACTGGTACCCGATAGGAAACTCCATTCAATTTTCCATCTAAATGAGGCAATACTTTCCCTATTGCAGTTGCAGCTCCAGTAGAAGCTGGAACAATATTCATTGCACAAGCACGGCCTCTTCTCGAAGTATATCCTTTACTATGAGCAATATCAAGAGTAGCTTGATCATTGGTATAAGCATGAATTGTACTCATAAATCCTTTTTTTATTCCAAAATTTTGATCTAAAACTTTTAAAACAGGTGCAAGACAATTCGTCGTACAAGAAGCTGCTGAAACGATTTCTTCTGTTCCATCTAAAATAGATTCATTTACTCCATAAACAATAGTTTTCATATTTCCTTTTCCTGGAGCAGAAATTAAAACTTTTTTAGCTCCCGCCTCAATATGCTTGTGAGCTAAACTTTCTTCTGTAAAATGTCCAGTACATTCTAAAACCAAATCAACTCCTAAACTTTTCCAAGGAAGCTTTGCTGGATCAGTTTCTTTAAATACTGGTATTTTCTTTTGATTGTTAATAACAATATAGTTATCCACTGCCATAATTTTATCTTCATGAAATCTTCTATGATTCGTATCATACTTTAATAAATAAGCCAAATCCTCTGCATTTGTTAAATCATTAATCGCGACAATATCAAAATCAACACCCGTAATCATCTCTCGAAAAGCAAGTCTTCCAATTCTACCAAAACCATTAATTGCAACTTTTATCATATTCTAATCTCCTTTATTCTTTTTTAATATGAACATAAATTTCCAATAAATTCTCTTAAAACAGATTCTTTTGGAACAAATTCACTCGGTATAGGAAAAAACACCTCTAAACTTTGAATCAATCTTCTCGCTTCATTATAATAAGGAGAATCAATACCAACCGAATGAAGAAGCGGTACAACATAAACTTTTAAAATTCCCACTTCATAAGCAAGAGCCGTATTAATAATCATATCAGCTTGATAAATATATGGGAAAATGTATTTTTCTTCTCCTGACCGAACAACCTGCCATTCACTAATTGTTTGAGAAACTGTTTTTCCTCTCGTTCGATTATCTCTCACAATTCTTCGAATCAATCGTAAATCCAAAGTAGAAATATAATTATGTCGATCAATATTAAGAGGAATAAATGGACTTAAATAAATTTTAAATTTATATTTAACATCAATATAAGGAATCAAATCATCATTTAAACAATGAAGTCCTTCAATTAAAACTAAACTATTTTCTTTTAATTGAATCATTTTACCAGTAAATTTTTTCTTTCCATTCACAAAATCATATTCAGGAACTTCAACTTTTTTACCATTTAACAAATTTTGTAAAGTTTTATTAAATAATTCTAAATCAATCGCTTGTAAACACTCATAATCAAATTCACCATTCTCACATTTTGGAGTATCCTCACGATTAACAAAAAAATCATCAGTAGATAATCCAACCGGATCAAAGCCTTTACTTCTTAAAAATATACTTAAACGTTTCATAGTAGTTGTTTTCCCACTAGAAGAAGGACCTGCTATTAAAATGAGTTTTACATCACGCATAGATACAATTTTATCACAAGCATCTCGAATATCATTTTGAAAACTAATTTCATTTGACTCAATAAATTTTCCAATATTAGAAGAACTAACTAATTCATTCATTTGAGCAAGATAACTAACACCCATTCTTTTAAGCCAAAGTTTAGTAGACATAAAATTACTAACAATATTTTCATAATGAACATATTCTGGGATATTTGAGCCACTTACAACATTAGGACAAACAAGAACAACACGATTTCTTCCTAAAAAAACTAATTCAAAAGCCGTCATAACAGAAGTATCATAAGGCATAATATTATAAAAATAATTTAATTCATTTTTAAGACGATACATCGTAACTACTTCATTAGATAAAGATTGAATATTAGAAGCTTTTTCATCTAATTTCTTTTCTTTTAAATAATTATAAGCATCTTTAACTTCTAAATTATATTTTTGAAATTTAAGTTTTTCTTCTACCATATGAGCCATTATTCCTTTAATTTTCGAAATATCCTCACTAGTTAAATTCTCATCAACTTCAATTTCACTTAATATTCCTTTGGGTACACTGTGAAGAAAATTTACTTCACTATCTGGATACACTTCTTTCACTGCAACTAAAAACAAAAACTTTAAAGCCGCTTGATAAATTTTATATCCAGATAACGTAGTAACATCCAAAAATTCAATACTTCCATCATTAGTAACTTTAGTATCTAAAGAAATAACTTCATTTCCAATTTGAACAGCAATAGCCTTAGAACATTGAAAAGCCTTTGCGATTTCATAATAACTAGTGCCCTTTTCAAAATCTTTTTCTTGATCTTTATATGTAATATGAACCATTTGCATAGTATCCCCATACCCTTTTATAATACCATTATACACTAAAAATAAACTTTGTTACCAACTTTTATCATTTTTTTATGTCTAAATATTGTAAACGTTTCTGAATATTTTTTTCCCTTTCTAACTATAATAGAATTAGGTGAAAAAAATGAACATAATTCCAACCGTATTAGAAAAAACAGATAACACAAGTATTTCTTATGATTTATACTCAAGATTACTAGAAGATCGAATTGTTTTTTTAACAGGTGAAATCAATGATAATTCCGCAAACATTGTTATTAGTGAACTTCTTTATTTAGATTCTAAAAGTAAAGAAGATATTTATTTGTATATCAATAGTCCTGGCGGAAGTGTTACAAGCGGCCTTGCAATTTATGATACTATGAATTATATTCAAAGTGACGTGAAAACAATATGTGTCGGTATGGCAGCATCCATGGCAGCATTTTTATTATCGAGTGGAACAAAAGGAAAAAGATGTGCATTAAAAAATGCCGATGTAATGATTCATCAGCCCCTAGGAGGAATGGAAGGACAAGCAAGCGATATGAAAATTGCTTGTGAAAGAATTTTAAAAATGAAAGAAAAATTAAATAAAATTTTAGCCAAAAACACAAATAAACCATTAGAAGAAATAGAAAAAGATACCGATAGAGATCATTACTTATCCAGCAAAGAAGCCTTAGAATACGGTATCATTGATAGTATACTTTAGACTTTTTTGGAATTACACTCCGAAAAAGTCTGTTTTTATATATACTCAATAGGCACAATGTAATTATTTTCATCAATCGCGACAATCTCTTTTTTCATACAAAGGACAATTCCATTTCCAATATCCATTCCACAATTTTTTAAAACATCAAAATTTTTTATAGCATGATTTCCAGGATTAGCACTTTTCTTTATTTCAATTGGGTAAATTTTATTATCATGAATAATTAATAAATCAATTTCTTTCAAATTCTTATCTCTATAATAATACAATCTTTTTTTCGGATCTACTCCATGATTTGCAAAAGATTTGATAATTTCACCAATCACGTACGTTTCAAAAATTTGTCCACTATAGATACTTTTTTCTAAAGTAGAAGCATTTAAATAACCAGTTAAATAACATGCAAGTCCAGTATCTAAAAAATAAAGTTTTGGCCTTTTAATTGCTTTTTGAATATTATTATTGGAATAAGATGGTAATAAGTATACCAAATGAGTATTTTTTAAAATCGATAACCAAGCATCGCAAGTTTTGGAATCAATTTCAACATCTTTGGCAATATCAAGAGCATTATATTCCATTCCAGTTCGAGCCGCGACCGAAGATAAAAATTTGATAAATTTTATTTCATTATCTACATGAATTAATTTCCTTACATCTCTCTCAAGATAAGTTCTAATATAGTTTTCAAAATATTCATCTTTGTCTCTTTTTTCTAAAACAACTTCCGGATAACTACCACATAGAATTCTTTCAAATAATTGATTTGTAGTATAATTTTTTACTTTTTTCTTCTTTTTTAAACTTGCAATATCAGGAATAAAAACTTCTTCTTCTAGTCCATTGATTTCTCTTGTAGAAATACCATACAAATCTAAAATACCAACTCTTCCTGCCAAAGACTCAGATACTTCTTGCATAGTTTCAAAAACTTGAGAACCGGTTAAATAATAAAGAGTTCCAGGATCTTTTTTTCCGTGAAACATAGTTTCTTTTCTCATCTCATCTACATTCATTTTTATATAAGAAAGCAAATTAGGAGCATACTGAAATTCATCTATCATTAAAGGAGCCTCATAGGTTCTTAAAAATAGTTCTGGATCTTCATTAGCTTGTTTTCTAAGTAAAACATCATCTAAAGATACAGTATTAACTTTAGAATGGGAAACAGAAATAATATAATTTAAAAGGGTTGTTTTACCAACTTGTCTCGGACCCGTAATCATAATAACGGGACATTTATCAATTAGTTTTTTTATCCCTTGTTCCATTGTTCTATTCATATACTTTGACATACAAATCACCTATATATAATATAACATATTTTCAAACGAAAATCCAGACTTTTTTGGAATTGTACTCCAAAAAAGTCTAAAATCTATTTATCATTTTTTTTATGTTGTTCTACTAACTTTTTCATTTTAATAAAATGATGATTTATACCACTTTTACCAATTTTATAATCTGTTTCTAAACTAATAATATCCGCAAGCTCTTGAAAAGAACTCTCCTGATATTTCAAGCGATAATCCAAAACAATCTTTGTTTTTTCATCTAACAAATCGACAAGATCATTTTCTTCTAAATAATGAATATCTTCAATTTGTTTTAACCCAGTAATGGTAGATTTTTCTTGATTGGCAATTTCACAATTATTTAAACGATTTACCATATTTTTATGATCTCTATAAATTCTTATATCTTCAAAGGCAAATAAACTGGTTGGAGCTTCAAACATTCGAATCATATCGCTAATCTCTTCAGCACTTTTTAAATAAACTAAATATTTATTATTTCGTTCAATAATTTTAACATCAAATTTCATTTCATATAATAAATTTTTTATAAAAAGAGCATCTTTTTTAAAAGAAAAAACATATTCTAAATGATACCCACTCGTACTAGGATCACTCATAGAGCCTGTAACTAAAAAAGCTCCTCGAACATACGCCACCATTTCTTCTGGACTATCCAAAGACTCTCTACGAATATCTACTCTTTTATTATCTTTAAAGATATTCAAATTAGTTAAAATAGTAGAAACTTGCTCTTTTAATTCCAAAAGATAGATTTGTTTATTACGTAATCTCTTTTGATTACGAATAATAATATGAGGTGAAATATTAAATATATTTTTAATATCTTTATAAACTCTTCTAGCAACACTCCCATTTTCAAAAGTCAAAGTAATTTTATCTTTTTGAATAGTAGCATCATAACGAAGCATAGCAGATAATTCACAAATCATTTCTATTCGAGTAATTTCTTTATTACAAATCTCATCTTTTAATTTAGCACAAAAAGTCATAAAACCACCATAATAATTATAAAATAGTTTATTGAAATTCTCAATCATTTATAAGCCTTTTCAAGGAGTAAGAACAACGCGAAAACCATTGTTACCAAGAGCTCGCCCACTATCATTAGTGAATGCAAAAACACCACCGTCCGTGCCATCATTATAAGCAGCACCCCGTCTAAACCATGGATTAACATACTTCACAAAGAAAGCATCATCTGCATTCCACTTACTTACTCTTCTCACTTCGTTAATATATTGTACTTGATAAAATGGGCCTAGTTCTTTTGTTGCATCTCCAAATAGTCCTTTGTTAAATTCTTGATCTGTCTCCGCATATGAATATGCATCATAATATTTTTTTTCTGGCCATGCTATTCCTCCATCTGTTTCTGTCCATGTTGTTTTAGTTTTTTCTGTTCCATCTTCTGGATAGGTTAATGTCCCTACAAAATTAGAATTATACTTATCATTTCTTCCACTGACTAACTTTCCTTCTTTATCTAACATCACTCCCATTACATATTCCCATGCTCCACCTGACATATCATATACTC
>CANPWX010000031.1 GCA_947585065.1 uncultured Bacilli bacterium
GATTTTCGTTTTAATTCGTAATGCCAACATTACCTGTAATGAAGGCAAAACTTCATTAAAACTCAAATCTTGTCAAGTCTAATTATGAATAATTCTATTCCGGGTGCAAGTGGAACATAATTAGGTGGTTCTCCTTTAAAATTATATCTTTGAAACCAAGTATCTTCTAACTTTAAACTTCCTTTTATTTCATAAGCAATTAATATTCCTATAACCTTTTTGGCAGTTGTATAACTTTGCTTTGGTTTTAACTGTCCTCCATCAATTCTTGATAAATATTTGCATACTTTTATTAGTCCTGCTTCATTTAAGGAAATATATGGTTCTATGTCAATAATATAATTTTGTAAATAAACAAGTAAATCTACTCGCATTGCTTTTTGACCAATTTTAGTTTTTTTTTAAATATTTTTCTTCATAAACTTCTAACTCTCCTTGAACCCTTTGATATTCTAATCCAACATATTGAAAGAAAGATTTTAATAATAATGTTAAAAAAGGAACATTACTGTACACCTCTTTAAATAAGGCATCAGATAGATTAAGTTGATTTAAATTTTTTTTTCATAAAAAAAACTCCTATTTCAAGGAGCTATATTAACATATTCATCGTACAAAATTTGTCGAAAAAAGAATAAAGTTATAGATATTTTTTAAATTCATCTAAATTACGATGTTCAAATTCTATTAAATTTTCAATCATTGGAATAATTTTTTTATCTTTCCCATCATAATGATTTTTTAATTCTTCTAATTGTACTAAACCTTTATTCGTTCCTTCCATCATCATTTTAGCGATATGAGAATCGGTTTTATCCATCATCATTTTCATATCTACCATCATATTGCTTTCCATTTGAACGAGTGGACCTAATTCTTTATCTTCCACATGATATTTTTTACACATAGGTTTTAATGCATGTTTAATACTATCATATTGTTTCTTTTGTTTTAAAACAACTTCTAATAAATCATGAGATTTAATTTTACCTTTAATACTTTCTATTCCTACTACTCCCATCTCTACGTTTTGATGAAGTTTTATTATTGTTTCTCTTTCTTCCATTCTTATCACCATTAGTAGTATGAAAAGATTTTAATTTTTTATTCTTATTTTTTTCGTTTAATTTTTTTTCGATATTTTCTTTTAAATTTAATAGTCTTTCATGGGTATTTTTTATATGAGGAAAAGACAATAGTAATCTTTTATAAAAATATCCTTTTTCAATTAATTTCTCACGTACTTTTTTAGATATAGCTTCTGTATTATCTCTTTCTGCTTTTTTAAATTCTTGTTTAAAACTTGCCATAATTCGAAAGGAAAGAATATTATCGATAAGAAATAATAGGCATAATAAAATTGCAAGAAGATAAATCATGGTGGTTGGAATAGACATTAAAATATTTTGAAAAAAAGGATTAATAAGATAAACAATAATGAGACCTAACAACCCAAAAGGAATCATAGTTTCTAAACAAATTCGTCCATTTAAATTAAATCTTTTATCACTGTAATCCCACCATCTCGCATGAAATATTTTTTCTAATACATAGCTTGTTATATATTCTAAAAGAGAGCAAATAATAATTGCCATGCAAAATAATAAAATAGGATCTTCTTTATAACGATTTAAAAGTAAAATAATAAGTAAACTTCCATATCCATAAATAGGACAATAAGGGCCGATTAAAAAACCACGATTGATAAAGCGTTTTTGTTTCCAAAAGGAAAGACTTACTTCCATAAACCATCCTAAAAAAGAATACATTAAAAATAATAAGAAATAAATACAAATTATTTGCATAATTTTACCTCCTACTTCAACTTAATAATATTGTAACAAAAGATGTTTCATTTTCCAATACTTGTTTTTTTAAAATAAAAAGTATAAAATATTTTTCATAAGGAGGAATCCATCATGCAACACGAAATGAAACTACAACCAATTTATTTTGATTTTATTTTACATGGTACGAAAAGAATAGAACTTCGATTATATGATGAAAAAAGAAGAAAAATTAAAATTGGCGACACGATTCGTTTTTTAAAAGAACCCGAGCTAACTGATTTCTTTGTTGGAAAAGTAGTTCATTTATACCACTACTCTTCTTTTGATGAAATTTTAGATCAGTTTGATAGTTCTATTCTTGCAGATAAAACGATAACCAAAGAAAAATTAAAAAAAGATTTAGAGACCTTTTATCCAAAGGAAATGCAAAAACAATATGGAGTAGTTGGAATTCATTTGGAATTAATTCAATAATTTTTAACTATTACATTTGATATTTTTTTAAATCCACTTTGTAATCTTTTACCACTATTCCTTCTTTTTCTAATTTTTCTTTTTGATGTTCTATGCCTCCAAAAGCAAAATGTTTGGATAGATTTCCTTTACTATCTACTACTTTATAGCAAGGATATTTTAATTCATCCGGATTATTATGGAGAATGTTTCCCACTACTCTTGAAAGCTCTTTTTTTCCTAAATACTCTGCCACTTGACCATAGGTGACTACTTTTCCTTTGGGAATAGTTCTTAAAAATTCATATACTTTTTCTTTCATTATTCCTCACCATACATTTGTCTTTCGTTTCACTCCCTAACAATCTTCCATATTCAAATATGTACGATAGACTAAATAAGAATAATATTTCTACCACATGATAAAGCTCAAGCTCCACATTTAAATTCGAACTAATTAATAATTGAAAAATTCCCTCACTAATATTACTCATTAGAATTAATAGAATCATTTTCCAAGCCATTTTCTTTATTAAACTCGCATTTTCTAAAGTAAATGGTGTTTCTCCTTTATGAATATTATCAAATAAAGTTTCTAAATGTTTAAAGAGAATCGACATCAAAATAATGATGATTAATAAACTAGCAAAGCCAGTTTCAATAGAACCAATTATTTTAGTTTTACTATTATTTTCCAAAATAGATATTACTTTAGTATTTAAAAATTCTTTATCAGCATTTGCTAAAACAAAAGTGCCAATTTTTAAAACCACTTTATCGTTTTCTTCTAAAAGATTGATAGTATGATTTGGTAAATTTAAAGTTAAATGATGATCTTGTACAACAACTTTTTGAATGAAATAAGGAGAAATAATTAAAATAAAACAAAGAAAAGGAACAGCAATATAGCAAAAAATTCTTCCTATTTTCGATATCACCGAAATGATTTTACTTAAAGCTTTCATTTTCTTTTGTTCCTCTTTTTTTAAACTTACAATTTTGGTTTTCACTTCATCTCCCAGTAATTCCATATCAACGATCCGATCATTTACTAAATCATTGATTTTACAATGAAAAATTTTACACAATTCAAATAAATTATTCATCGTTGGATAGGCATCTCCAGTTTCCCATTTACTTACAGATTGCCTAGAAACTCCCACCTTTTCTGCTAAATCTTCTTGTGATAGTTTTTTTAAATCTCTTATTTTTTTTAAATTATCTCCAAACTTCATTTAGAGTACCTCCTTTTCAAAATAAATTATACAGGAAAAAGTAACTTTAAACTATCAACTTTTAGTTGCGTTCAAAAAAATTTTATAATTAAGTTTTTCATTTCTTTTTTTCTAAATTTGAATTATCTTCCTTCACTTTTTTCTCTCGTTGTTCTTTTGTTAGTTCTTCATCTGATATTACTATCGATGTTATAGACTGATTATTTTTAACCCAAAACTTGTCATGATTGGAAAAAGCTTTGTATCTTTCACATTTGCCAATATATTTCGTGTAAATTTTCACAAAATTGTTGTACTTTACACAAAAAGGTGTTAATATACAGACTAGAAAGGGGTAAATTATAGCAGAGTATTTTAATACAAATTTAGAAATTTAAAAAATATTTTCAACAAAAACTGTCAGAAAAAATCGGAACAAAAAGATCAACGTTTTTCAGATGAAAAATGGAGAAATAGATACTCCTTTAGAAATGGTAATGAAAAGATTTAAGATATGATAATGCTACTCCTATTTAAATTGAGTGGCAAAGAGTTTTATGTTTTAAAGATTAGCGTGGATTCGATGAAACCAAAGTACACGAGAAAGTCATAGTTATTTTTGAATATACCCTGGAATTGCTAGAGAAAAAAGAGCAAAAATATAGAAAAATTGATAAATGCTTAATAAATGATGATACTAAAAATACATGACAAAATGTCAAGTATTAATTTAATTCAGACAAAAAAGTCAAAAATTGTCTGAATAATCATAAAGCATGACAAAATGTCAAATATAAGAAAGGATGGTAAAAAATGGAGCAAGTTTTAAATAAATTACCCTTAAATATTAATTTAGAAACAACTAACATTTTTAAACAATTAAATAGAACAAGCCGTGCTTTAGCTGAATTAAAAGGTGTTGCTAAAACTATACCTAACCAAAATGTACTTATTAATGCAATAATGATTAACGAAGCAAAAACTAGTTCTAGCATAGAAAATATTGTTACAACTCATGATGAAATATATAGAGCATTGGTAAATCCTAGTAATACTACTCCAGAAGCAAAAGAAGTAGTAGATTATAGAAGTGCTATTTGGGAAGGATACAAATCTATAAAAGAAAATAAGTTAATAACAAAAAGTACAATAACAAAAATACAAGAAAAAATAGAACATAATAATGCTGGTTTTAGGAGAACTCCTGGAACAGTTATTAAAAATACAACTACAAACGAAATTATATATACTCCACCTCAAACATATGATGAAATAATTGATTATTTAAATAATTTAGAAGTATATATCAATAGTATTGATGATGATATTGATCCATTAATTAAATTAGCAATTATACATTATCAATTTGAATCCATACACCCTTTTTATGATGGTAATGGAAGAACTGGCCGAATATTAAATATATTATATTTAATATATATGGATTTATTAGAAACACCTATTTTATATTTAAGTAAATATATTATTAATAACAAAATGGAATATTATAAATTATTTCAAGAAACAAGAAAAACCCAAAATTTTGAAAATTGGATTTTATATTTATTAAAAGGTATTGAATATACTTCTAAAGAAACAATTCAAATGATTAATAAAATAAGTGAAGAAATGTTAAAAATGAAAAGAGAGTTGAAAAATAATGAATTAACTTCAAAAATATATTCAAAAGAATTGTTGGAAGCTTTATTTTATGAATTTGTTACAAAATCATCATATATAAAGGAAAAATTAGATATTTCAGAAAGAACCGCTTTAAGGTACCTTGATACATTAGTTAAAGAAGGTTTTCTTACATCTGAAAAAATTGGAAGAGAAAGATTTTATAAAAATGATCGATTATTTAATATTATAAAAAATTTTGGTGATGATAAAACTTTTCATGAAAATAATAATATTGATATTGAAACTGTAGAAAAATAAGAATTCACGTCTAAAAAGGCGTGTTTTTTTTCAAGGCCTATAAGGCCAGTTACTGACAACCTCCATATGGTGTTTTTTTAGTCTGCCAATTGCCTTTGACTTCCTTACTTACCTGCAAACGGATTTTTATATTCTTTCATGTTTCTTTTGTCTAATAATCTATCTTCTGTTTCTTGTTCTTGTATATATTTCTTTATTGTATTTTTGTCCAAAATGTCTATTTCCATAATTGTATTTCAATTTAGCATGTTCCTCAAGTATCATCAAACTACTTTTCCCCATAAATTTTGATACACTTAATTTAGGGGGTATTTTTACGAGCATGTGAATATGATCTGGACACGCATTTGCTTCTATGATTTCTACTACTTGATACTCACATAATCTTTTTAAATATCTTCCTATATCTGCTCGTAATTTATTATATATTGCCTTTCTTCTATATTTTGGCGTAAATACTAAATAAACTGGCAATTCCACTTGGTATGAGATAAACTACTTATATCATCATTGTTTTACCTTTGCTTCAGCATTGGATAAATATAAATTTAAAAATCCAAATTCTAAAATAGATAATTATACAATAAAACTATTGATGGGACATGCTATTAGTGATGTTACCAAAAGAGTGTATACTCATAGAGATATATTTTTATTGATTGAAGCAGTTAATTTATTAAATTTGAAAGGAGATGGAACTTGTTAGTTGTAGGCGTAAAAAAAGAATAATTTTGAGTAAATTCTGCATTATTTATAAAAAAATCAAAATTAAAACAAACCCTTATAAATAAAGGGTTTGTTGAACTATCAATTGGTAGCGAGGGTGAGGATCGAACTCACGACCCCGCGGGTATGAACCGCGTGCTCTAGCCAGCTGAGCTATCTCGCCATAAGTAAAACTATTGTAACATTATTCTTTTTAATTTACAATAGCTTTTTGACACTTTTTTAACATTTTATTTAAATCCAACGAGCAATTCGTATCTTTCTGGTTGAATTTTCCAAATAATTTTCAAAAATATGCAAAATACTTTCCACAATTGCTCTTAATATATCTGTACAACTTCGCTTTATTTTTACATGAAGAATTTCTGTTTTTAATTCTCTTCGAAATTCATAATCATCTATATAACGGCCAATAACATAATCCAAATCATAAACTCGTTTAACTTCTTCACTACTTTGAATATTAGCCTTAAAAATATAATCTTTATAAATACGAATTAATTCACAACTAATTCGATCTTCTTTTGTATATTCAAAATTAACTATTTTATTAAAATTAGGACAATAACTTAAAACTGCTTTTTCATTTTCTACCACCATATCACAACCTACTTTCCTCTATCTTAATAAAAGAATACACCAAAATGAAAAAAAAGGCAAGAAAAAATAAAAACTATGCTATAATAAATTTAGAATAGGTGAAAATAAATGAAAAAAACAAAATTAAAATTAAGGAAAGAAGTTTATTATGTATTCGCTGGAGTTGTATTTATTATAGTTGGTATTATTCTAGGGATTAATTATTACAATGATTCTTTATATAAAAAAACTATGGAATATCAGTTTATTCAAAAAGGTTATTCTTTAGATGATTTTCATCTTTTGAAAGAAAAATTAAAAGAAGAAGATCTACCTAAAATTTTAGAAAAAGATAAAAATGAAAATATTATTTTACTTGTTCAAGAAAAATATTTTTTAATGAAAAATTTAGATTTATATTTAGAATATATGGAAAAAGAAGAAAAAGATCGAAAAGATGTTGTGGCAATTGTCAATGTACACGCGAATAAAAATTGGTATGAAAATACAGAAAAAACAGATACCTCTTTAAAAGAAAAAATACTAGTAAATAAATTTTATAGTTTAGAAAAAGACTATACACCAGAGAACTTAACGTTTATTCCCTTAGAACAAGCCTATGGAAATTACAAAGATAATGCTTTAGTAGATTATGCCTATGATCATTTTATGAACCTTTGGAATGATGCCAAAAAAGATGGATTTCATTTTATGGTAAATACAAGTTATAGAGATTACAATTCTCAACAAGAAATTTATGAAAATATTAAAAAAAATCGTGGAGAAAAAGAAGCTGACAGCGAAGCCGCCCGCCCAGGACATTCCGAACATCAAACTGGATTAGTAGTCGACATGACAAGTTTAGATGCCAAAGTGGATGAAGATTTTAAAGATAGTGAAGCGTATCATTGGCTAAAACAAAATGCTTATAAATATGGATTTATTGAACGATATCCAGAAGGTAAAACGTATATTACAGGATACAATCCCGAATCTTGGCATTGGCGTTATGTAGGAATTGACGCGGCAACAACATGCTATAAAGAAAATATTACTTACGATGAATATTATGCTTATTATATAGAATCCTAAAACTACTGTTGTAGTTTTTTTATGCAAAAAAATAAAGATCTTAATAATCTTTATTTCTTAAAAAAGAAGGTAATTCAAATTCATTTGTTTCATCTTCTACAGTTCGACGTTTTGGTAAATCCTCTGCATCTCCACTATCATCATCTTTATTTTCTTTTCCATCAAATCCAGTGGCAATAACTGTTACAATTACTTCTTCATTCAAATTTGAATTGGGAATAGCTCCAAATATAATATTAATATCAGAATTTGCAGCCTCTCGAACTGTCTCTACAGCATCTTCAATTTCAAATAACGTTAAATTATCTCCACCAGTGATATTAATAATAGCATCAGTAGCTCCATCAATAGTTGTTTCCAATAATGCACTAGAAACAGCCTGTCTAGCTGCCTCAACTGCCCGATTTTCGCCAACACCCATACCAATACCAATTAAAGCAGTTCCAGATTTTTCCATAACAGTTTTTATATCAGCAAAATCAAGATTAACAATTCCTGTAACAGCAATTAAATCTGAAATAGACTGAACTCCTCGATGTAAAACATTATCTACTTCTTTAAAAGCATCTTGGAAAGATGTTGTCTTATCAATAATTTCTCTCAAACGATCATTTGGTATAATAATCAACGTATCAACATGCTTTTTTAATTCTTCAAGTCCTACAAGAGCATGTTCCATTCTTCTTTTTCCTTCAAAGCGAAAAGGTTTAGTAACAATTCCTACAGTTAAAGCTCCAGTTTCTTGAGCAATTTCAGCAATAATCGGTGCCGCACCAGTTCCAGTTCCACCGCCAAGACCACAGGCAACAAACACCATATCCGCGCCTTTAACAGCCTCTTCAATTTCTTTTTTACTTTCTAATGCAGCTTCTCTACCAACTTCTGGATTCGATCCAGCTCCTCTACCCCCAGTAATGGTTGCTCCAATTTGAATTTTATTTTTTGCATGAGAAGCATTCAAAACCTGAAGGTCAGTATTCACTACATAAAACTCAACACCTTGTACACCTTCATCAATCATTCGATTCACGGCATTACAACCGCCTCCACCAACACCAAAAACTTTAATCTTTGCAATTGGATCAATTTTTAAATTATCGTTCATCTTCTAGTTCCTCCTTAATTATCAAAAAAATATCCAAAAAGTTTTCCTAATATTGAATTTTCTTCAAAAGGTAACTTTTTATTTACACTACTTAATTCTTCCATTTCTTCTTCGCTAAAGATAGAAAACTCTGTATTTAACATTTTTGTTTTTTCATCATAATATTTTAACAAACCTACAGAGGAAGAATAGATGTTACTGCGAACGCCTAACTCTTTCGTATTAGCAACATGAGCAGAATGTCCAAAAATTTCTTCAACTAAAATAGAAAAATTAGCCATCTCGCTTATTCCACCTGTAATCATTATATAATGAATTTCTTTTTTTGTTAAGAGATTTATTTCTTTTTTTGCA
>CANPWX010000032.1 GCA_947585065.1 uncultured Bacilli bacterium
ATTTTTTATATAATCTATTAAAAATAAATATCAAAAAAAGACAAAAGCATAAAACCTTTATCTTAATTAATATTTTTGAGCATATTTGAAACATTAGAAGAACCAGTAGAAGTTGTTCAATTTTATCCGAATGATTTACCAATAAGAGATAAAAACGAAAAAGATTGATCGCATGATTTTAGTAGAAGTCAACACAAACTTTAGTTTATCTGTACGGGTAAGGAATTTATGTTTCTTTACTTCTTTCTTTTCACAAAATGTCAAAAGCCCAAATCGTTATAATATTGATACGTAATTTCAGTTTGTATAAATTGTGCCTCCTTTTTCTTAAGAAATTACGAGTACTATTCTAACACATAAAAAGCAAATAATTTGTCGAACGATGTCAAATCTATTTAAAAAGATTGATTTTTTCACTCCTTTTAGTTGCGTACTCTCTCAAAATCTACTCAACGGCACTAAAGCAAACGCATTTAAAGTTGCTAAGGAATTTATGAGTAGTCCAAATAGAACACAATACAAGATCAAAGGAAACAGTAAACCTCAATCAAACAAGCAAAAGAAAAAGAACACAGGAATTAAAATAATCATGTATTCTTTTTAAAATAAATTATTCCAAACTAAGAACATAAGGGTTTTCTATCGAGCCATCCCCTGATAAAACTAAGACAGATGGTTCTAAATAAAGACTTGGATACACTGATTCGGCTCCATAAACAGTCTCAGCTGGAAAAATGCTGTAATCAGAAAATGATCCAAAATCATATTGAGGAGAAAGAGCATATGCAAAAAGAGTTTCAGAATCACCGAAACTAGTAGTTAATGTCCAAAAAGTTCCTGATATTTCTGAAAATTCATGTGGCCTTAACCAACTATTGGCACTACACCCACCGCTGTACTGTTCATATTGGTCATAGCATATAAAATGGGATTCTGTTTCTTCCTGTTTACTCGTTGCTGTATAAAAATCACTCGGATAGATGAGAGCAATACTATGAAATAAACTTGAATCCAATTCTTCTTCAGCATTTTTCGTATTGTCAGCTCCCCATTCTGAAGGTTTCTCATTACCTGTTTCCGTTCCTCTTTCTAATTGATACAATTGAGAAAAAGACGAAAATTGAAAAGAAGATCCTATTGCACCAATATTCCAACGAATATTTTGATCTATCATTTTTTGAGCTATAGGACTTAAACTATTATAATACGTCCCGTTTAAATGTTGCATTAATTCGCTATCCGTCCAGTCATTACTTCCATCAGGATCTAATATTTGATCATCTTCCATAACAGAACCTTTAGCATCCCAAGCTTTATCCCCAATCGAACTTGCTCTTACAATTTTCACTCTTTGTTCTACTTTTGCTGGTCCATCTGCTTGAGGCACTAAAACATTCACAAGCCCAATGATTCGCCATCCAGCATTTTCATTATTAAAAGTCACATAATTATGAACTTCCTCACTAGGCCCCGCATATCTTAATTCTGTTTCTTTCCAACCAACATCTTCCAAAGAACCAGTATCATTTGTAACCTGATATAATCCACTGCCTTTAGTGACAGTAGGAACAGTCAGAATAGTATCTTGAAGTGTTTTTGGTATTTCCTCAATATAAGTTGCTACAATAGAAACTTTACTAGAGAAAGTAGGATTCATAATTTCAGGATTATCAGCTGTTACACTTTCATCTACCCATAATCTAAGCTCAAATTTTTTTTCTTCATTAGGTCCCATAAATCCTACTTTTAATTGGTAACCTTCTAAAGCCCCATCGACAATCGTTTTATCATTCTTTGGATTCTCAGTTAACAAACTAATAACTCCATCTTCTCCTACTATATTTAATTTTTCTTTAATATATTCACTATCTAATCGTTTTTCAGTATTCATAGTCTCCAAATTAATTTGATATTGGACATTCCCTGCACAATTATTTGTTATGGTAAATGTATAAGGTTCTAATTTCTCTCCATCCGCATCCACAATAGGATAAGCTTTATCTAAATGAATTCCTTGAGAACCCTCAGTAAAAGAAATATTAAAACAGCTTGATACCAAATTATTTTCACCATCTTGTTTTAAATTTAAAATCCAATAAGCATAAGAAATTTCTATAGATATTAATAAAGTTAAAGCAACTCCTAAGATCATCAAGCACAATTTCCTTTTTCTCATCTTTGAACACTCCCATCACTATTATGAATTCATTCTATTCTCATTATACTTTTATTACTATTAAAATGCAATATCCAAAAAAGAAGTTTTACGTAAAATAAAAAGAATATACATCACCTAGAAATATATTCTTCTAACAATTGTATATATTCTTGATATTTCTTTTGTTCAGGAACTTGTTTCAAAATCTTTTCATAAGATTGTTTTAAATATTCATAATAAAACTGATTTTCTTTCGAATACTTTCCAAACAAAAATTCTTCTTCTTTTAAATACTCTACTCCTTTTTCATACAAAAGAATAACATAATAATGATTTGCTTCTAAAACACATTTTTCTTCCACAATTTGGTAATGAAGAGAATTCATAAATCTTCGCAAATGATCTATATGATTATTGGATTGAACAATGATTTTCTTGATAGAATCTAAATTCTGATTTTCTAATATTTTTTTTATTGTAAAATACCCCATACCAGCCAGAACTAAAGTATCATATTCCATAGTAGGAACATCTGTTAATCCATCCGTTAGTAAAGTTTTTATCACATTTTCATAATGATGTTTCAAAATATTTTTTTGAGCTATTTTTAATGCCCCTTCATGAATATCAGTAGCTAGAATCTTTTGACATCCCATACTTGCTAAAGAAATAGGAATATATGCATGATCGGTTCCAATATCAATCACTTTATCATGAACAGAAAGAAAAGATAATAAAGTTTGTAATCTTTTACTTTTCATTAATCACTCATAAAATCTTTTAATTTCTTTGCCCTTGATGGATGTCTTAATTTACGTAAAGCTTTTGCTTCAATTTGTCGAATTCTTTCTCTTGTTACATTAAATCTTTTTCCAACTTCTTCTAAAGTATGGCTTGTTCCATCAATCAGTCCAAAACGAAGTTCAAGTACTTCCTGTTCTCTTTCTTGAAGAGTTTCTAAAACCGCTTTAATTTCTTCTTTTAATATTTCATTTGTTGCATATTCTTCAGGAGTCATCATATTAATATCCTTAACAAAATCTCCTAAATGAGAATCATCTTCTTCACCAATAGGAGTTTCTAAAGAAACTGGATCTTGACTAATTTTAATAACGTCACGAACTTTATCAGGAGTAATACCCATTTTTTTAGCAATTTCTTCTTCTGTAGGCTCTCGATTTAATTCTAAAGTTAATTGTCTTTGAATTCTAGCCATTTTATTAATAGTTTCTACCATATGAACAGGAACACGAATTGTTCTTGCTTGATCCGCTAAAGCACGAGTGATAGCTTGACGTATCCACCAAGTAGCATAAGTAGAAAATTTATAACCCTTATCATAATCAAACTTATCGACTGCTTTCATAAGTCCAATATTACCTTCTTGAATTAAATCTAAAAATAATAATCCTCTTCCTACATATCTTTTAGCAATAGAAACAACTAAACGCAAATTAGACTCAGCCAACTTATTTTTAGCAAGTTCATCCCCATTGGCCACTTTCACTGATAGATCCATTTCTTCTTCAGCACTTAACAAAGGAATACGTCCAATTTCTTTTAAATACATACGAACTGGATCATTAATATTAATATCTTTTGTTATCTCGGCATCATCTAAAAGAATTGGTTCTTCATTACTTAGATTTTTTCCCGGACCAGATTCCTCATCATCCTCACCAATCACTTCAATATTATTTTCCATTAAAGCATTATAAAGTTCATCTAAAGAATCATTATCTACTTCCAAACCTTTTAAAGCCGTGGCAAGCTCCTCATAAGTAATTTTACCATTTTTTCTTCCCATTTCAACGAGTTCATTTTTTCGCTCTTCAAAAGATTTAATTTCTTTTACTTTTTGAGGTTTCCTATTCACAGGTTCCGTTTCTAATAATTCAATACCAGCATTTTTAATATCCTCTTCAAATAATACAATATCGTCTTTTTTTACTCGGCACTCCTTAGCAACTTCCACGACTTCACTAATGAGTAAATATCCTTCCATTTTTCCCTTTTCAATCAATTCATTTTTCTTCATTTCAAACTTTGTCATTCTTTCACACTTCTTCCATTTCTAATTTCTTGTAATTTTTGGGTAATTTCGACCTGTTCTAACCCAAGCATTTCTTTTTCATGTACATCATTAGAAGCTTTCATTTGATCTTTAATTTTTTTTATTTTATCCAAATAATTGGCTTCTTGAATGATTAATAAATAATCTTCCATAATAGTCTCGTCCAAAACATCGTCAACTATACCACCAATCACCTCATAAATCTCATTTTTTAAAGGACTTTCTTCCACATAATTCAGAAAATCAGCTAAAACCATATGTTTATGTTTTTCATAATAATATAAAATTTCATTAGCAATACCTCGATAAAGTTCCTCTTTAAAATATCCCAGTCGATTCTGATACATTTTAATATATTTTTCATCATTCATCATGTAATATAAAATGTGTTCCACACTTTTTTTATAAGATGATTTTCGTTTTTTTTCTGTAACTTTAGGAACTATCTCTTCTTTTTTCTCTACTACTACATCATCTAGTTCTTTTTTTAATGTTTCATATGGAATATCATATTCTTTAGCCAAACGATTCAAAGTAATATCAATCGTTAAACGATCTTCTTGTTTTAAGCTTTTTAAAACATTTTGTAAATACTCTACCAAATTTTCTGTATCTTTTAAATTTTTATTTTGTTTTAAAAACTGTAATTTAAATTCCAAAAAAGATAAAGGATGGTTTAGATTATCTTGCATGGCCTCCACACCATTTTTAAGAATGTACTCATCCGGATCTTTCTCACCACTAAGTCGTACTACTTCAATAGGTACTCCTGCTTCTTCTAACAAAGAACCATTATTCATCGTCGCCATCGCTCCAGCATCATCATTATCAAACATTAAAAGAATGGGAATGCGTAATTTCTGTAAAAGATAAATTTGTTCTTTTGTTAAAGCTGTACCCATTGTCGCGACCGTATTTTTAAAACCAGAAGCATACATTCGAATGGCATCCATATTTCCTTCAACCAAAATCATTTTTTTTGCCTTTTTAGCTTCATTTCTCGCTCGATGATAATTAAAAAGAATCATTCCTTTTTTAAATATTTTCGTTTCTTGACTATTTAAATATTTAGGACTTCGATCTTTTTCATAAACACGGCCAGTAAAGCCAATCACTCGACCATCTGCATTATGAATAGGAAAAATAATACAGACATCTTGATATTCTAATCCATTCTGGCGAATCAAACCTAATTCTAACAAATCATTTTCTTTAAATTTTTTCTTTTTTAAAAATTCATACAATGAATTATTTTCCAAAGCAAGTCCAATGCCGAATGTAGAACGCATCTCTTCATGAAGTCCTCTTTGATCTAAGTACTCCCGTGCTAAAACCCCCTTATCAGTACTCAAATTATTTTCAAAATAACGACTGGTTAAATCCATCAGATCATATTCTTTTTGATGCTCAGTAGTCGAAGTATTTTGAAATTGTCCTTCCACAAATATTCCAACCTTGTTTCCAATTTTTTGTACAGCTTCCATATAAGAAATATTTTCAATTTCACTCACAAACTTAAAGACATTTCCAGCCATATTACAAGAAAAACATTTAAATAGTTGCTTTTCGAAAGACACACTCATACTTGGAGAATGATCCGCATGAAAAGGACAAATTCCGAAATAGTTTTTTCCATGAGGAGTTAAATCAACATAATCTTTAATGATATCAACGATATTAACCGCTGCTCGAATTTCATCAATTTTTTCCTGAGGTATTCTCGCCATAAAAATTGCCTCCCTAATAATATATATACCGGCTACCACCCCAATTTCCTTTTTTTTATGAAAAAAAATTGCCAAAATCGACAATTTTTTTGAAATTTTACACAAATTTGACACTTTTTAATAAATCAAAGAAAGACAAGCATCCAATAAATAGTAAAATGAGAAGAAGAACAAAACAGCCATTTTTTTTCGTTTGAGGAACAAAATAAGTTTGATAATGGGGAGCTTCTTCTTCAATATCATAAAGGAGGATCACCGATTCATCAGGCATTGAAAAAGTTTGATTAATAATTGGTACGACCTCTCCAGAATTTGTATAAATACGAACATTTTTTAACTGATATCCTTCTTTTAAATTATATTGTAAAGGGATCTCTTCTTGAAAAACAGGATTTGATGGAAAATGCCAAGTAATTTCTGATCTTGGTTCCCAAAAAATAGAATATTCTGGCATCTCTTCTTGAAAAGCAATTAAAATAACATCTTCGTTAGGCATAAGAAACTCTTCCTGATCCAAAAGAACTCTTTCCCCACTTTCCATTTGAAGAATATATTTTAAAGAATGAGGCAAAGTCACTACCTCTTTAGGATAATAAGAATCACGTTCCAGAGAAATATCTACATTACTTTCATTTACCAGACGAACTTTATGACTTGCTCGCATCTTTTTTACATCATAAAAAAGGACAATATCACTATCAGGCATAAGAAAACTGTTATTTAAAATAGAAACTTCTTCCCCACGTGTGGTATAAATTTGTAAAGAATCAAGTTGATAATCCTCTTCTAAATCATATTGAAAAAAAACACGGTTTCCTTCTTGTTCAGTAAGTGGGATAGAAAAATGAACATAAGGACTATCCAAGAAAAACAAATGATAATTAGGTCTACTTACCACTTTAGAACAAGTAACATCCAAAATGACATCTTCTTCTGGCATTAAGAAAGATCCATCAAAAGAAATAGGCTCATTCGAAACAGTCGATACATGAACAACAAAATCTGTAAAACCATCTTCTAACAATATTTGAGGAGTCACAACATCACCTGGTTGATATGTATCTTTTTCCAGTGTCACTGAAACTCCCTCTCGCACGACAATAGAAACATGATACATCTTTTTCTCTTCTAATGAATAAAGAACGACGATATCCTCTTCTGGCATCAAAAAGGAATTTTCAGAAACTAAAACTTTTTTTCCACTTACCGTATAAACTTCTAAATCACGAAGTAAATAATTTTCATCAAGCTCATATGGAAGAGAAATCCTCTGACCCGCTTCACTAACAGAATCCAAAGAAAAATGAATCAAAGAAGAAGGACGAACAAAAAGAGAATATTTTACAGGATCTTTTTTCTTGTTTGCCATACCTTCAACAATCACTCCTTCAAAAGGCATTTGAAAACGTCCATTAATAACTGGAACATCTTTTCCCGAAAACGTCGTAACTTTCCAACTTAAATTTTCATAACCCTCCGAAACATTTGCACGAACTAAAACCTCCTCTCCACCAAAAGAAGAAAGATCTTGCATAGAATAAAGAACCCCTTCCCGTGGCATCAAAACAATAGGATAAGCTTCTCTTTCTTTGGGAGTAATATGAAAATTAAGAAAGACATCTTTTTCTTTTGGTTTGGTTACCTCAATAAATTCAATACTGTTTTCTTTATAAAAATGAATTTCTTCATCAAAAAATGTAGAACGAAGTTGAAAACGATGATCTCCTTCCTCAGCAAACTGAAATTCATAAACAGTATCTTTCTTTGTATAAGTGTTTCCATCAAAACTTTGAATTGTACAATCCTCAGGCAAATTTTTCCAAAAAGTCACATTTAATTTCTCGCCAACCACTCCCTTATAATCATATTCTTCAGGATCAAAATAAGTTGGCAGGGCATTTAAATAATCATTTCGATAATCAATTAAAGCATGAGCAACAGAAAAAGAATACTTCAAGTTATCTTCCTGATTTTCCCGATAGTAATCCCAAATTAAAACTTGCATACCAACAAGATAATACGAATCCATTTGAGAAAACGTTCGATGATCCATTAAAATAGTAATTAAATTTTTTAAATTTACCATCGCATCCTCATCAATAGATAAAGAATCAATTTCTTGCATCTCCAGCCCGCGAACATCTTCTCCATAATTCACCATAAAAATAGGCATATGAGTCTCTAAATTTTCATAAAGATAGATTTCTCGATAAGTACTATCTCCCAAAAAATAATAATAGCCTGTTCTATGACGTTCTACCATCATGGCATTTGCTTCACTAAAAAATAAAATAAATAATAAAGCACAAAATAATAAATATTTTTTCATAAATCTCCTATTCTAAAAGGAGTTGTCTTTTAAGCAAGTTCTACTATAACGAAAAAAAACGCATTTGTAAAGCGTTTATTTTGTCTTTTTTTGTCGTAAAAATACCACTACTGCATAAAAAACATTACAAAGAAAAATAGCAAAATAACCTCCCTCATTTATATGGAAAAAAAAGAGAAAGAGAAAAGAGAAAAGTGCAGAAATAAGAGCATAAAGTATTTTAAATTTTGGATAGACTGGCGAAGTAGCGCATTGAGGAAGAAAAAGAATCCCGCCAAAAAAGACAGAAGGATTTAAATAATCCACTAAAGTATAGGAAGAAGGAAAAAGAAAATACAAAAGGAAAAAAAGCAAAGTATACGTTCCTAAATACCAAAGAGCAATCTCTTTTTTATAATAAAAAGTACTACACAAGAACAAAAACAAAAGAAGTAAAAGAAATAAATTTGTTGTTCCGTATCCTCCAAACCCTCTTCCAAAAAAAGTATCAATGGTTCCATAAACATATCCACTATTCTTTTCCACAACATTTTGTAAACCGATAGAAAAAAGAGAAGTAAGAAGAATAAGCCCAACTTTAAAAGAAGAAAATAAATTCAATTTTTTTAAAAATTTAGATCCCAAAAAGAAGAAGACAAAAAAGAGGATGGTATAACCAAGAAAAAGAAAAACAGGAAAACGAGGTGGTGCAAGAAGCCCCAGCATGAGTCCCCTAGAAAGTGTTGAAAAAGAAAGAGCATTCCCTCTCCATTTATCAAAAATCACAGAACATAAAACCCCAATAAAAGGAATAAGAAGAAAAACAAGAGTATCCAAAAAATTCATTTTTTGAAGAAAAACATAGGAAAGTCCATTCTTATAATATCCATATCCCAAAAAAAGAAGACAAAATAGAAATACCACTTTTTCTACTCTTTTAACATTCC
>CANPWX010000033.1 GCA_947585065.1 uncultured Bacilli bacterium
TCAATTGTTTCCATTTGATTATTCGGTAATTCATAACCAATCATAATTTTATGAATTCCAAAAGTCTTTTGAAGAATTCCAATCACTTCATCAAAATAAGATTCCGATAAATTTAAAAACATTCTCCCTCGATCAAAAGTAATAGAAACAGAATAAGGACTTAATTTAGATTCTAAATTCCGTTTCAATTGATTTAAAAACAACCCAATATTATCTTTTTTTGTATTCAATTCAGCATATTTTAAAAGAATTAATTTTTTCATATTCCACCTCACAAGTAGTAATAATATAGCAAAAATGATCAAAAATTACAACAAAAATTATTCCTCATTTTTTTTCATAAAACTAAGTTTTTCATAAACCATTTTAAAATAAAGCAAAAATTTATTTACCTCATCTGTTGTCGTTAAATGGCTAAGACTAATTCGAAGAGTACTACTTGCTCGTTTAGGATCATGATACATAGCCATCACGGCCGTAGAAATTTCTTTACTAGAACAAGCTGTATTCGTACTAACATAAACCTCATGTTCTTCTAAAGCATGAAGAAAAGTCTCAGCTTTCATAGATAAAAGAGAAATATTTAATATATGAGGGATAGAAATTTTAGAACTATTAATAAGTACTCCATCATATTTTTTTAAATCTTCGACAATTTTATCATTTAACCTTCGAATGAAATTTTCTCTTTTATCTAAATCAGTAGTAGCAAGACGAATCGCTTTGGCAAATGCAACAATAAGAGGAACAGGTGGTGTACCAGGATTTAATAAATTAACATGCCCACTTCCATAAAGAAGAGGAGTTAAAGCAACACGACTATTTTTATATAATAATCCAATTCCCTTTGGCCCATAAATCTTATGTGCAGAAGCACTCGCTAAATCAACATCATGAAAATTAACAGGCACCTTCCCAAGAGCTTGAGTCATATCACTATGTAACAATGTTTGGCTATTTTCTTTTTTAATAATTTGGCGAATCATTTTTAAAGGCTGTCTCACTCCAGTCTCGCTATTAACTGCACAAATACTAACTAAAATAGTATCCTCTCGAATCAACTTCTTTAAATCATCAAAATCAATCAAACCATCTTCATTATTATCAACATAACTAATTTCAAAACCAATAGACTCTAAATATTTAGTAATTTCATAAACAGAAGGATGCTCTAATTTAGATACAATAATATGATTACCCTGTTGCATATTAGCAAGACTAACACCAATAAGAGCCAAATTATTAGACATAGTAGCACCATTTGTAAAAGTAATTTCACTTTCAAGCACATTAAAAGTATCACTGATTTGTTTAATCGCACTATTCATAAGAGCCTTTGATTTGACACCCAAACTATGAAGAGAATTGGGATTCCCAGAAAAATCTCGAGTACTTCGAATATAAGATTCTAATACTTCATAATTAACCGGTGTAGTTGCACTGTAATCAAGATAGATCATTATTATTACCTCCTAACAAAATATCACGAATTTGTAACCAACTGGTAACTCTTCGAACACCTCTTTCTTCTAACTCTTCTAAAGAATATTTACGATTATGTAAATGATCTAATAGTAGTTTCATCTCTCCATATCCTTTTAAGTTACCAAACTTATCATCTATTTTAATTTCACACTGAATTAATTCTTTACTTCCAGTCAATATAATTTTTTTAGGATCAATAAAAGGTAAATTTTTTCGAATCCATTCATATTTATACTTAGCCATAATACTACTTTCATCAACTCTTCTTTTATCCACAAATGCTGAGACAATATAAATATCATAAAATTGACTTAATTCTTCAATAACCTCTATAGCATGAGGAAGTATTACTGCATGATCATAAACATTGACATTTTGATAAAAATAATCCAAAAATTTTTCTCTTTCTTCTTCTGGAATAATATCTTCAACAAAATAAGTCGATATATCTTCATATTGATAATTGGTATGCATATATTTATTAACTTCTTCTAAATAACTTGGCGAACAAATAGTTTCATCTAAATCAATCATTATTTTTTTCATTTCTATACTCCCTGATACTCATCCATTAACTTTTTATAAATTCCTGGTTCAATCACATTAATAGCATTAATCGCTTGTTCTAAAGAACTTTTAAAATCACCATGGAAAAACAACTTTTCTGCTTTTGATAACCCACTATCAACTTCTTTATTAATAGGTCGATAACGATTGCCATAAACAATTGCCGTCTCAGCCATTTTAGCCGTTTTAATAATTTCTTTCGTTGTATTATAAACTTTTAAAACTAAATCTCTAGCTGTATCCACCCGAGTATTCAAAATTTTAATAGAAATAGGAGTTTTTTCTAATTCAGCAACCATATTCGCAATTGCTTCCGTTGCTTCTCCAAGTTCAACAAAATAATGTTCAGGAACAAATGGAAGTTTAAAGGATTTCATTCCTCGTTTTGCTTCTCCTAAAATTTCCTTCATTTCATCTAATTGTTCCCGTGCTCGAATTTCATCTTCTTTTAAACTACCAAGTGTTCTTAAAGCAACATCAAGCATCTCTTCTGTTTTCGTTACTTTTACATTTAATAACTCCATTAATTTTCCTAAATGAGAATAAGAAGAAGTTTTCTTTCGTCCTTCCTCAACAATATCATCATATTCAGTTCTTTCATTTGCTAACTCTTCTTTAATTTTAAAAACAACTTCAACTTCTTCATCACTTAAATCATAACTATATTTTATATCTTTTAATTTTTTCACTAAAGCATTATTAATCTTAGTTAATTTTGTAATTTTAATTAAAATACTTCTCAAAAAATCATTATAAATCTTTCGCGATATTTTTTCTTTATCAAAATCATTATAAATAGAATCAAAATAATCAATCATTGTTTTAAGTTCAAAAATAGAATCTTCAATATTTAACACATTTAATCTTTGAAAAATATCCGTAATTTTTTTACTAGATTCAGTAACATTATAAGGAATATTTAAATAATCTAAATTATATCCATCTTTTTCCATTTTTTTAGACAATGTGGTAATATCTGTAATTTTTTTAGGAATCACATTTTTCCCTAACTGAATAATGGTAGGAGCTTCCTCGATTACTAATTTCAAATTTCCAACTAAATCATCAATGGCTTTTACTATTTTTCCAACTTCTTGATAAGCTTTTTTCTCCATTGCTGTTTCAAATGCCCCAAAAAGTTTATCCACATTCTCAAACTGTAATTCCAAAGGTTGACTTACCAATGTATAATCACTTTTTTTATTTTGATATTTTTGCAAAATTTCACGATAACTTGCTTTTAACTTAGTAATCGTTTCTCGATTTTTTTCTTCACTTAAAGTAATTCCTTTAATTTCTTCTAATAAATAATTGGCTTTTGTTTTAATATAATAGAGTTCTAGTTCTATAGAAGAAAGTTTATTTTTTAATTCTTTATAATCTTTTTGATTATAGAGATCCTCTGCCTCTAATAATTCATCTGTAACTTTTGGAACATCTTCTTCTTTGATGGAGCGAAATCTCTCCTGCCAGATAGATAATGAATCCAACATATCACTATTTTGTACCAAAGGTTCTACTTTATTTAATTCAGCAATTAAATTTGCCGAAACAACTAAATTTTTATCTCTCTCTAATTCATCAATTTGTTTCCGAAAATTTTTCTTATTTCGATTTTGCATAAACACTAGAATGCCTACAATCGTGGCAATTGTAATAATATAATAGAAAATACCCAAAACAATTAATAATTCTGGACTCATCTAAACCACCTTATCTTCTTAAATACTATTTTAACATATTTTATGACCGAATAATACTTTTTTCGACAAATTTTTAATAAATTATGACATTGCAAAAAAATACTAGATCATTCTCCAGTATTTTCATTATTTTCCAATTTAACTAAAACTTCTCGAGGTTTGGAACCATTTTGAGGACCAATAATACCTCTTTCTTCTAATAAATCTACAATCCTTGCCGCCCGGTTATAACCAAAACGAAATCTTCTTTGCAATAAAGAGGCACTAATCTTACCAGTCTGAATAGCAAACTCGACAACTTCTTGATACATCGGATCATCATACTCTTCTCTTTCTTCCCCCATCGATCCACCACTAGAAGAAACCTCAGTATTCACATTACTTAAAGTTTCATCATAACAAGCTTGTTGTTGCTGACAAACGTGTTCAATAAGTCGACGGATTTCATCATCCGAAATGTAACATCCTTGAATACGAATCGGTGTATTCTCTCCCATTGGTTGAAATAACATATCACCTTTTCCTAATAACTTTTCAGCTCCTCCACAATCTAAAATCGTCCTAGAATCAATTTGAGAAGCAACAGCAAAGGCAATACGCGAAGGAATATTCGTTTTAATAACACCAGTAATAACATCCGTACTAGGTCTTTGAGTCGCGACAATTAAATGAATACCAGCAGCACGTGCAAGTTGAGTAATTCTCATAATAGAATCTTCCACTTCTTTTCTTGCTGCAATCATAAGATCAGCCATTTCATCTACAATAACTACAATATAATGCATTTTTGCTTTTGGCGTTTCAGGATGTCGAGAATTTTCCTCTTCAATTTTTTTATTAAAATCTCCAATATTTTTTACACCATTTTCAGCTAATTCATGATATCTTCGATCCATTTCCACCACAACTTTTTGTAAAGTAGCACTAGCTCGTTTAGGATCAACCACAACAGGACAAAGCAAATGAGGAACTCCATTATAATTAGATAATTCTACTTGTTTAGGATCCACTAAAACCAATTTCACTTCATCCGGACGATAACGCATTAAAATAGAAGCAATAATACTATTCACACAAACAGATTTACCAGAACCAGTAGAACCAGCAATTAACAAATGAGGCATACGAGATAAATCACAAACTCTAGGAGTACCCATAATATCTTTTCCTAAAGCAACTAAAATACCACCTTTTGCTTCAAGCATTTCTTTACTAGCTAAAATTTCTTTAATTTTTACAGCAGAAATAGATTGATTTGGAATTTCAATACCAATGGTACTTTTTCCAGGAATAGGAGCCTCAATTCGTACATCCTTTGCAGCCAAAGCAAGAGCAATTTCTTTATTAATCGATACAATTCTACTAACTTTTGTCCCACTAGGAACCACCACTTCAAACTGAGTAACAGAAGGCCCCATATGAATATCAACAACTTTACCAGTAATCTGAAAATCTTTAAGAACTCGTTCTAAATTTTGTTTATTATTAATTAAAAATTGATTTGAATTCGTTTTTTTACTAACTACAGGATTATCAAGAATCTTCATTTCAGGCAATTTATAATTAGGATTACTCACATCTTTTTCTTCTGATACACTCTTCTCTTCTACAATATCTTTTTGAGGTTCAGAAATTTGTTTTAACTCTTCCATACTATTGATAATAATAGCTTTACTAGATGGTTCTTCCTCTTCAGCCATCAACCGTTTTTCTAAAGCTTTCTCCCGTTTAATCACATCATCATCTACCGAATGAACAATTTCTTCTTCATCACTTTCCTCTGCAAGTTCTTTAACATTTCTTAGTCCATTCCAAAAATTGGATAACATATTAGAAAGATTGACATTAAATAGTAATACGATTCCAAAAAGTCCAACAAAAGCTAAAATAATATAGGTACCATTAAGTCCAAACAAAGCATCAGTAATAAAAGCACAAACGGCACCCAAAATACCACCACCAATAACAATAGAAGTCTGTCCAGAACTACTAAGAGCAGTATTTCCAGTTATAGAAGCTACTCTCTCCATATAATTATTAAGAGTAGATTCAAATATATCCGATGCATTTTCACATTCCCGAATAAAAGTTAAATGACTTAAAACTAAAATAACGGCAAGAATCAAATAAAAGCCAATATATTTTTGACTAAAAAAATTAGGTAATTTTCTTTTAATTAACATATAAAAGCCTAAAACTAAAACAGAAATTAAAATGAGAGGCCACCATTCCCCCATAAGAAACATAGCAAATTTTTTTATTAAAGCACCAACTGGTCCAAAACCAAATCCAATAAGTCCAATTAAAATCAAAATTAAACCAGTTAATTCCACACTAAAACCAGTACTCTTTGTATTTTCAGCTGTTTTTTTCTTCTTTGCCATACTTACCACCATAAACATTATAATAAATTAATAAATTTGTGTCAAACTCTTAAAAGACAATTTTACATCTTTTTTTCTTTTAATTTTTCATTCATTTTTTTCTTAGTTTCTTTCGTCACTTCTTCGATCATAGCCCTCTCTTCTTCTCCACCAATTTTTAAAAAGATTTTAAATAAAGCAATCGGATGAAGCAGAAAATCAACAGAATCCGCTTTATCAACAATAGTTAAAATCCATGCTTCCCTACTACGAGGAAATTTAATATTAATAGGAAACATATGCGTAATCATAATTTCTTCTACTTTAGAAGTTACAACATCAGTCCCAAAAATTCGTTTTGCATTATCAACAGCATTTTTAGCATGAGTAAAAGCATGTTTTTCAAAAAATTTAGTTTTTTCAGTATTATATTGCCAAGGTTTCTCATAAAAATCATGCAAAATTCCCGCAATAGCTAAACTACGATAATCTAAAGAAAAACGTTTACCAATTTTATAACAATCAAAAGCTACTCTTAAAACATGATCATATACAGACTCATGAATATGATGAGGAAATTTTTTTCTTTTTTGAATTTCTTTCTCTAACAAAAGAGGTTCTACTAATTCATAAAATTCTAAATATTCACTTTCAATATCTTTTTTTTTAAAATTCTTACTTCGAATCCGATAATATAAATAACAAAATAATGTAATGATTTGCCAAACTAAAGTAATATAGACAAAAATATCTACTTTAAAATGAGGAATAATTAATCCTACAAAACCTAAAATAATAGTAATAAAAATAACCCAAGTTTTTAATTTACCAACAAGCAAAGACGCAACAATACCTTTTTTAAAATAAAAATAAAGATTAATTAAAGCAATAAATATTTCTAATAATAAAACATAGAAAAAAGCATGATTTTTAATGACTAGAATAATGAGTAAACCAATAGCCAAAATTTTATCGGCAAACATATCAAGCTTTGCACCTAATTCACTAGTAACTTTCCATTTTCTAGCTAAATACCCATCTACAAAATCAGTTAATGCAATAAAACTAGCAAGAATAACTAATAGAATATAATGATTGGTAATTCCTAAGTAAACAACAATAGGTGTTGCTAAAATTCTGGAAATAGTTAAAATATTAGGAATGTATTTTTTATATTTATTCATAGTCTTATCTCCTACACTTTAAGTGTATCACAAAAATAAAAGAAAGAAAAGGACTCTGAAAGTCTTTTCTTATCTTTGAACAAAGTATTATTCTAAACCAAGCACATAAGGTGTATCATATGAGCCATTACCTTCAGAAACTAATACTGAAGGAGATAAATATGCTGTCGGGTAAATAAATCGAATAGCACCTACATTTCGAATAAAAATACCTGGAGGCCCAGTTATCGCGAAAGCATAACGAAACGCCTGGTCCTCCCGGAACGCAGTGGATGGAGATATAAACCATTCGTTAACTAGTCCGAGCCAATTGTAAGTAAGGCCACATTCGAAATCACCATAAGGTGCATAAGAACGTAACAACTTCTCACTGAGACATTGATTTCTAATCTCTGTAGAACCACCTACAGCATATCCCCAATCACTTGGGTACATTAGCCCAACTCTTGCTTTTGTTTCACTATCTCCTTCTATTGGCCATGTAGTAGGATTATTATTCAATACTTGATCTCCTCTTTCATATTGATAGGCGGTAGCTGTTAAAACTGATGCAGTATCCCAACCACCTAAGTTCCATACGATACCATCATCTATCATTTTTTGAGCTTCTTCGTTTAATCCCGTACTGCTAAAATCACCTTGAGAATTATAATAATCTTCATTTAATAATTTCATTAATGTTGATTTTGTCCAATCATTGTTATTTTCTTCATTCCATTTATACATATCTTCTAAACGAGCATTTCTTACAATTTTAACTCTTTGTTCTACATTACCACTTTTTGTTTTGACATTTACGAGACCTATAATGTTCCATAGTTCATCATTAAACATTACATAATTATAAACATAATCTGGTTGAGGATTATACGAATTATAGCGAATCCCAGCATATCGATATTCTGGTGTTTCTTTCCATTCACTTCCTAATTCTGTTCCATCATTCTTATGATCCACTACATATAATCCATTACCTTCTGTAGCTTTTGGAAGTGCTAGTATCGTATCGACAAGCGTTACTTTTGGTATTTCTTTTGCATAGGTTGCTATAATACTTACTTTACTTGCAAATGTCTTATTCATCGCATCTGTATCATCCATCGTGATATCCTCATCCATCCATAACCTTAACTCAAATGTCTTTTCTTCTTTCTCTTTCATATATCCAGTTTGTAATTGATAGCTTTCCACAGCATCATCTATTGTTGTATCTACACTATCATTATTTGTTAATAAATGAATTGTTCCACCTTTATTTACTTCATTTAGTTTTTCTTTTATGAATCGACTATCTAATCTCTGATCTCCTAAAGACACTCCTTTTGATTTATCTAATACTTCTAAATTGATTTGATATTTGACATTATTATTACAATTATTTTTTACAGTAAAAGTAAATGGTTTTAACTGTTCTCCTTCACTATCTAAAATAGGATATGCTGGATCTAATTGAATTGGATCTTTTTCGTTCATTAATGTTACATCAAAACAACTTGTTGCTAAATTGTTAATATTTGTTTGTCTTAACACTAGTACCCAATAAGCATAAGAAATGCCTACTACACTTAATAATATTATAGTTATTCCTAAAATAATTAATACAGTTTTTCTTTTTTTCATTTAAAAATCATCCCACTTTCATAAATTAATTTAAGGTAATTCTATTTCAAATGCTGTTTCAGGAGTCTTTCCATCTCCACTTTTTATTATAACATCTGCACTTAAAGTAATAGTTGGTTTTACGGCAAAATAATTGTCATATTTTTCTTGAA
>CANPWX010000034.1 GCA_947585065.1 uncultured Bacilli bacterium
CTTATCATCACATCATCGGTTCCTAAAATTTTGATGGCAAATTGGAATAACTGTCACACTTCTATTTTAATTGCACAAAGTGAAAAAATGTAATGCAAGAACATTCCTTGCATTTTACTTTGAAATTCTGTACAATGAATAGGGAAAGTAGGAAAAGAAATGGAATTAATACAAGTTGGTAAAAAAACTTATTATATAAAAAATAACACAAATATTGGAGTATTTTTAATAAATGAAAAAGATGCAATCTTAATTGATACTGGTAATGATAAAGATGCTGGTAAAAAAATCATGAAAATCATGGATGAACACCATTTTCATATTGTTGGAATTATCAATACTCATTTTCATGCGGATCATATTGGAGGAAATAAAGTAATACAAAGTCATACAAATTGCCCGATCTATGCTCCAAAAATAACACGTTTTTTCTGTGAAAACACCCAAATGGAAAGCTTTTTCCTATATGGAGGTCAACCACTAAAAGAATTTCAAAATAAATTCATCTGTGCATCGAGCTCTATTACAGAAGAGCTTCCACAAATAGAAGGGCTAAATTATATTGAATTAAAAGGACATGCATTCGATATGATTGGCATCAAAACAGAGGATAATGTCTTCTTTTTAGGAGATGCTTTAATAAGTGATGATACCATTGCTAAATATTCCGTTTTTTATTTAGATAATGTTGAAGAATATTTACAAACACTCCAAAAATTAACAGAAATACCAGCCAAAATATATATCCCATCGCATGGAAAAGAAAGAAATTCAATTAAAGATTTAATTAAAATTCATCAAGATAAAATAGACGAAATAATTCATCTTTTACTAACACTTTGTAAAGAAGGTAAGAATTTCGAAAAAATATTAAAAGAAGTTTTTGACTACTATCATCTAAATATAAATGAAACCGAATTCTTAGTCGTGGGTAGTACGATCAAATCCTATTTAAGTTACTTAAAGAATGATGGAAAAATAACATATAAATGGATTGAAAATCAAATGATTTGGGAAACGATAGAAAAAGAGTGTGAAAAATGAAAAAGAAATTGAAAGTAGTAGCAGTCTTAGTAGTATTATTAAGTATTTGTTTATTTTTTTTAGCAAAGGCTATCGATCGTTTTCAAATAAGAAATTTAACCATTCAAAAAATGATCACAGATAGAATCGTTTTAAAAGAAGCAAAAAGATTAAAAAAAGAAAAAGAAAGAAGTATTTATTCATTTTTCAATTCCGTTCAAATTGGTAATGAAACGGAAACTTTTGAATTAAAACAGTTTTTAAATAATAGTGATTTACCATTAGATAATATTTTAGAAGACTTAGTAAATCAACAGTTCTTTTCTTTTACGACTGATTACTACGGCCAAATCAAAAAATATCAAAATGAAGATATCACAATTGTAAAATGTTTGAATCAAGATATTTTTATTGGGGAATATTTAAATTATGATATTTGTAAAATGCAAGAGAAAAATTAGTTTTTCTTGCTTTTTTTCAAGCTTTCCTATAAAATACTTATAGATTTTGGAGTTGATTTTCATGCTTGTTGGTTTTATCTCTCTTGGTTGCTCAAAAAATTTAGTAGTAACAGAAGAAGTAATGGGATTATTTCAAAAACATGGTTTTGAGATAGAAAAAGATCCTTTAAAAGCAGATATTTTAGTAATAAATACATGTGGTTTTATTGAAAGTGCAAAAGAAGAAGCAATTGATACGATATTAGAAATGGCAGACTATAAAAAGAAAAATTGCAAATATCTAGTAGTTATGGGCTGCTTAGTAGAACGATATGAAGAAGAATTAAAAAAAGAATTACCAGAAGTAGATCTTTTTGTATCCATTCACAATTATAAAGATTTCTGGAAAAAAATGATGGAATTGCTTCATAAAAAAGAAGAAGATAAATTATCATTTAAAGAACGCATCATTACGACAGGACCAGTTACAGCATACTTAAAAATAGCAGAAGGATGTAGTAATTTTTGTACTTACTGTGCCATTCCTTATATCCAAGGAAAATATATTTCAAGACCAATGGAAGATATTATAAAAGAGGCTACTAATTTAAGAAAAAAAGGAATAGAAGAAATTATAGTCATCGCTCAAGACACAAGTAAATATGGACTCGATTTATATGGAAAGTTATGTCTTCCAGAATTACTACAAAAATTAAGTAATTTAAATTTTGCCTGGATTCGTTTCTTATATACCTATCCAGAAACCATTACAGAAGAATTAATAGATGTTGTGAAAAAAAATCAAAATATTGTTCCTTACTTTGATATTCCAATTCAACACATATCAGATTCGATATTAAAGAAAATGAATCGAAAAAGTGATGGCAAATCAATACGAAAACTAGTTCAAAACTTAAGAGAAAAAATTCCAAATGTCATTTTAAGAACGACTTTAATCGTAGGTTTTCCTGGAGAAACCGAAGAAAATTTTCAAGAGTTACTTTCCTTTATAAAAGAAGTGGGTTTTGATAAACTTGGGGCATTTGCCTATTCAAAAGAAGATAAAACAATAGCGAGTAAAATGCCTAATCAAATAGCTGAAGAAATAAAAGAAAAAAGAAGAGAAAAAGTAATGGAACTTCAGCAAAAAATTTCCAAAGAAAAATTGAAAAAACAAGTAGGAAATGTTCTAACGTGCCTCGTAGAAAACATAACGGAAGACGGAAAATATTTTATTGGAAGAAGTTCAATGGACGTCTTAGACGAAGATGGAGTAATTTATATAAAATATGATCCAAGAATAACTCTATATACATTTATAAAAGTTCGAGTAACAAAATCATTAGAATATGATTTAATCGGAGAATATAAGTACGAATAGTACTTTTTTTCTGACTAAGAATATCCTATTATTAGGATGTGATTCTTATGAATAATCGTGAATATCAAAAGGCTTTATCTGTAGTCAAAAATTTTCAAGAAAAATGTGGATGTACTTCCTATTGTGTGTTACCAGGCCCAACGGGACCCATGGGAAAAGAAGGATTACCTGGCATGCAAGGAATACCGGGAGAGCCTGGACCAACTGGGCCAACTGGCCCTCAAGGAGAAATGGGACCAGCTGGAACTTTTCAAATTGGTTCCGTTACAACAACAGATGAGTCAGAAAGTATTAGCATTACAGATACAGGAAGTGGAGATTTACACATATTAAACTTTGTTTTACCAAAAGGGGAAGAAGGACCGACAGGACCGATGGGAGCCACTGGACCCGCAGGTACAAGTGTGACAATTCTAGGATCATATGATACGGTAGAAGAATTAAAAAAAGAGCATCCCTCTGGAGCAGTAGGAGATGGTTATTTAGTAGGAGAAAATCTTTATGTTTGGTCCAAAAATGATGATATGTGGAATAATGTAGGAGTAATACGAGGCCCTACAGGGCCAACAGGAGCAACTGGACCAATGGGTATTCAAGGCATGAAAGGAGAACAAGGACCTCCAGGAATTAGGGGCGAGGAAGGGCCAATGGGACCGATGGGACCAGCCGGACCAGAAGAAATAGGTACAGCATATTTTATTACTTTAAATAATAATTCAACAGAAGGGTTTGTTATTCCTCAAAATGGTAGACTTCCAATTGAAAGAAAAGAAGTAGACAATACCATGATGTGTACTTTAGAAGATAATACCATAGGTTTTATTAAAGGAGGAATTTACCGAGTTGATTTTATTATTCATGCCTATCATGATCCCAATGAAGTGGTTTCCAATCGTACAATCGATGCTGTTGGATTTAAAAAAACAGGCGAAGAAATCGTTTATGCAGGGAGCAGTTCATTTTTGGGAATGGATAGCACGACACTTCTCGTGGGTCAAGGAATTTTTGTGATTAGCAATCCTGAAACAGAAAAAATGGAATTAGTAAATATGTCTTTAAATCCCTTAGTCCTCCAAACGCCTTCCATATCTCTTACCACTTCTAGTTCCTATTTAGTGAATTCAGTTCTGACAATTTTAATTCAATACTTAGGTTGAAAAACTTTTTTGTTTATTGTAAAATAAAGAAGAATAGAAGAGGTTATTATGAAAAAAAGTTATAAAAGATCATTATTTATCATTGCAACTCTAATGCTAATTGCAATTAATTTTCTTTTCTTTTGGATTGGTTATATGAATTTTTTATATCCAAAATTAGGATCTTTTGAAATCAAAGGGGTAGAAGATAAAGGTTCTTCCCTAAATGTAGAAATAACTCCTTCTCATAATGCCACTTCCTATCGAACAGAAATATACGAAGAGGAACAATTAATATATGAAACTGTATCAAATAATGAACACATTTCCTTAGAAGGATATATTCCTGAAGCAGAAAAAAGTACTCGCATTGTAACAACCGCGATAAATAAAAATGGAGAAGAACGAAAAAGCCAAAATGAATATCTGTATGAAAATAAACAACCAGCTTTTCAAAAAAACGAAAAATACTTTTTCTTAGAAAGTGACTTACAATTTCCCTTAATTGATTATGATGGAAAAACATACGACTTTGAACTTTATTATAAAGAAAATAAACTGTATGAAACCAAAGTTTCTCAGAAGATAATAACAATACCAAAAGATATTTTAATAGGTTATTCAGGCCAAATGCTTGCAATTTTAAAAAATGAAAATGGACGAATTCTAAGTGATTATAAATTTTTATTAAATACCCCAGTAGTAGGAAAAATAAAAATTATTTCACCCTCAAAAGATTACAGTACAAGATGGGATGATATCATGATAAAGTTTGAAGGCGGAAATAATGCTACAAAATATGCAGTTTCTTTCTATAAAGAAAATGTATTTGAAAAAAAAGTAAGTGTTGTTCCAAAAGACAATAAATTTCTTTTACCAGCTCATTTTTTTGACCAAAACACAGATTATACATTAGTTTTAGAAGCAATGTATGAAGACTATGTAGAATCCAAAGAACTAGCGTCCATAAATGTTCACATAACAGCAAAAGAAACCACTTCTGGAGTCTATGTTTCCCATAATCCAAGTTTTCTTAAAAAAGGAAGTATCGTCAGTTTGAATACAGAAACAAAAGACGCAACCATATTTTATACTATAGACGGAAGTGATCCAAAAGAAAAAGGAATAGTCTATGAAAAACCTTTTGTCATAAATGAAGATCAAAACATATCGACTTATGCAATTAGTAAGAATCGATATGATTCTGTAGTCTCCAATTATTCCTTTCATATTGCTGAAAAAACACCTGTAATTTACCTTAGTCCATCGAATCAAGATGGCAATTACGGAGCATATAATACAGGATTTACTACAGAAATGGCCATGATGAATAAAATCGCTGACGTAGTGGAAAATACTTTAAAAGAAAAAGGCTTTATAGTATATCGCAATCGTCCATATGGTAATATCAATTCATGGATTAGTGAATCACGTTATGTCCAAGCAGACTTCCATTTTGCAATTCATTCGAATGCATCAAGGACTGGACTTGCAAGAGGCCCCGAAATTTATGTAGACAAAGAAAATTCTTTAGCATTTTCTGTCGCGACCAATATATATGAAAATCTATGGAAAATATATGAAGGAAATCAAACCAAAGAATATCATCGAGGGGTAAAATTTGCTCAAGGAAGCCTCGGCGAAGCAAACGATGATTTTTTGCCTTGTTCCTCTCTCATAGAAGTAGCATTTCATGATGAAGAAAATGATGCTCGTTGGATAGCCAATCACATAGAAGAAATTGGTAAAAATCTCGCAGAATCGATTATCAAATACTATGGATAATCATTGTCAACTTTTATGAGTAGCTCTTGCAATTCTAATATTTTCTTTCTATAATAATATTAAGATAGAAAGTGAGTAGTTTATGAAATATATTACCTTTGCAGTTCCTTGTTATAATTCAGCAGATTATATGGAACATTGCATAGAAACTCTATTAAATGGAAAAGAAGATGTAGAAATTATTTTAATAGATGATGGCTCGACAGATTCGACTGGAAAAATAGCTGATCAATATCAAAAAAAATATCCCACAATAATCAAAACAGTTCATAAAGAAAACGGAGGACATGGATCCGGCGTAAATAAAGGCCTAGAATTAGCAACAGGATTATACTACAAAGTAGTAGATTCCGATGATTGGGTGGATGAAGAGGCTCTAAAAAAAGTATTAGATACCATAAAAGAATTACAAAAGCAAAAAAATTTAGTAGATATGATGGTAGTCAATTATGTTTACGAAAAAGGCGATGAGCAAAAAGTCATTCGATACCATAGAACATTACCAGAAGGGAAAGTCTTTTCATGGAAAGAAGTTGGAAAATTTAAAAAAGATGCCTATCTTCTCATGCACTCTGTAATCTATAAAACAGAAGTATTAAAAAAAATTCATTTAACTTTGCCAGAGCATACATTTTATGTAGATAATATTTTTGTTTATTACCCATTACCTCATATAAAAAAAATGTACTATTTAGATGTAGACTTCTATCGTTATTTTATAGGTAGAAGCGATCAATCTGTAAATGAATCGGTAATGATTAAGAGAATTGATCAACAAATATTTGTTACTAAAAAAATGATTGATTTCTTTAACCCATATGATTACTGGGAAAAAAATAGAAACTTAGCCAAATATTTAATCCATTATATTGATATCATGATGAGTGTTTCGACCATTTTACTTCAAGTATCCAATACAAAAGAGAGTGATCAAAAAAAGAAAGAACTATGGCAATATTTAAAAGAAAAAAATCCCAAATTATATAAAACTTGTCATCTTTCCTTATCAGGGCTAACTACTTTACCAAAGTTTTTATCAGTTCCTGGATATCGCATTGCAAGAAAAATTTATAAATTTAACTAATAGAAAAGATAATGATGAAAAAAGAAAGACCTTGTGGTAAAATAATGGCTAGGAGGTCTTTTTTATGTTAGAAATAAAAGATTTAATAGTATCAACCGACAATAAAAAAATATTAAACCATTTCAATTTGACAATCCAAGAAGGAGAAATACACGTTTTAATGGGACCAAATGGGGCAGGGAAAAGCACAGTATGTAAAAGCATCATGCACCATCCTAGCTATAAAATAGAAGAAGGAAAAATTTTATATCAAACAGAAGATATCACCAATTGTTCTACTTCTGAAATTGCTCGAAAAGGAATTTATTATATTCAACAAAGCCCAATCGAGATTGAAGGAATTACTAATTTAGAAATGCTAAGAAGTGCATTAATTGAAAGAAAAGAAAATTTAGATACATTTGCATTTCATAAACAATGTAAAGAAATTTGTGAAAAATTAAATATTCCGACTTCCTTTGTAAGTCGTGAAGTGAATGTAGGAATGAGTGGTGGTGAAAAAAAGAAAAATGAGCTATTAGGAATGTGGATTTTATCCCCAAAATTTCTCCTTTTAGACGAAATTGATTCAGGACTTGATGTCGATGCCATTCGGATAGTGGGAGAAAATTTAAAGGAATATCAGCAAAAAACAAATGCAAGTATGCTAGTAATCACTCACCAACAAAGTTTGATTGATCAATTAGAACCAACTTATGTTCATAGAATGCAAGATGGAAAGATAATAGAAAGTGGAACGAAATCTCTTGCTAAAAAAATTGAAAAATATGGTTTTTTACAAGATACCCTGGCAAATGATGTGAGTGAGAGTGAGCAAAATGAATAAACTAAAGTATAACACGAAGAATGAGATTTGCAATGGATCATCTTTTGTCATTCCCAAAGAAACAAGCACTTTTTTCTTTAAAGAAAAAGAAGAAATCAATCATCTAATCTTCCCAGAAGAATATTTTGAAACGACATGGTTTATTCAAAAAGATTGTAACTTCTTTTTACATGGAATATCAAAAATAAGTCATGTTCATGGAAAATTAGAAATTCATGTAGAAAGTCAAGTGAATGTGAGGTTTCATTTAGGATTAGAAAGCCTGGATGAAAGTGAACTATCCATTAAAATCATAGTAGAAAAAAACGATAATAATGTGGAGTGCTTACTGAGAATCATTGGTGAAAAAGAAAGTCATACCCGAATTACAACAAGCGGAATATTAAAAAGAAATACCAAAAGAAATCAGTTTGTCGAAGATGTAAAATATTTAAACGAAGAAGAAAGTACCATAGAATGTCTTCCAGAATTAATTGTAGATAGTGATGAAGTAGAAGCTAGTCATAAAAATTCAATTGGAAAAATACGAGAAGATGATTTATTTTATTTTGAAAGCAAAGGAATTCCAAAAGAAAAAGCAAGGCAAATCATTCGTATGTGTTTTTTAAAAAGTATGGAAAAATAAAGGAGGTGGGAACATGAAACAAGAAGAATTTCCAATGTTAAAAAAAGATTATGTTTACTTGGATAATGGGGCAACAACCCTAAAACCTCAATGTGTCATAGATAAAATAAAAGAATATTATGAAGAATATTCAGCGAATGCACATCGAGGAGATTATGATCTTTCCTATCGAGTAGATAGAGAATATGAAAATGCAAGAGAAATCGTTAGAAATTTTATTAATGCCAAAGAAAAAGAAGAAATTATTTTTACAAGTGGAACCACTGAATCAATCAATATGATAGCAAATGGCTTTTTTAAAAAAATAATCGAGCCAAATGATGAAATTTTAATTACTAAAAGTGAACATGCTTCAAATGTACTTCCTTGGTTTCGGTTACAAAATGAGTGTGGAGCCGTAGTAAAATATATCCCACTAGATGAACACCATTATGTAACAATGGATAATTTAATTCGCAGCATAACACCAAATACCAAATTAATTGCACTAGCCGGAATTACAAACGTAATTGGTGATGAAAGACCAATAAAAGAAATAACAAAATTTGCTCATGAACATAATATTTTTGTCGTAATGGATGGTGCACAGAGCGTTCCTCATCGAAAAACAGATGTCCAAGATTTAGATGTCGATTTTCTAGCTTTTTCAGGCCATAAAATGTGTGGCCCAACCGGAGTAGG
>CANPWX010000035.1 GCA_947585065.1 uncultured Bacilli bacterium
TTCATGTGATGTCCTTTTACAATGGATACACTAGGATCATGAATACTCTCTACAATAACATAAACTTGATTAGGTGGTATAAACACGGTTTGTTTTTCAATGGAAAGTAATAAATCATCAATAACCTTGGACTCATAACGAGCCGGAATTAAAATACAAAGAGTTGGTATTTTTTCTCTTTTTTGTAACGATAGAATATTATGATTCTTATGATCTTTATACCAAAGAGTAGAAATTCCTAGCAAGAAAAAAACAATCGCCAGAATCATTTTGGAACCTCAATAACAACCATATTGGTGTAACTTTTCTTTAAAACTTCATCTGGCAAATATTTATCAAAGAATTCTCCAACAAAACTAACGGGCGGATAACCATTATGTCGAAACATCTGACGAATTAATGCTCCCCATGAAATTGTAAAATCAAAGGCTAATAAAACAATTAAAATATTCGTAACAATTTTTCCAAAAGTGACAGGTAACGATTCGATAATAGCCGAAATAGAAGGCAAAAAAATCTTTACTAATGCTAAAGCAAGTAATCCCCAAACAATAGCAAAAGGAATAGTCGTTCTCCCATTAATATTTAAAAACTCATTCGTATAATCCCAGGATACAGTTCCCAAAAAAGTTTCTTGTAAAAAACTAATCAAATATTCAAAACTGCCCCCTAATAAAGCTCCATACAAAATAATTTGCCAATCAGGACGTTTCTTTCTTCCTAAAAATCCAATTATTAAAACGGCACCCATACCATAAACAGGCGAGATAGGTCCCCAAATAACCCCTCTTCTCAATTGCCAAACGAATTCATGATGAAAATGATAATGCATAACCAAATTTAAAATTTCTTCATAATAGGCCCCAAACACACATCCGAATAGAAAAATCCAAAACAATTTATAAAAGCACAATCCAGATGCAAACTTTTTTGTTTTCATCTTCACACCTCTTAATACAATTGTATCACATCTAACAAGGACATTCAAGAAGATACGGTAGTGCTTTGACAACTCCCAGTACAATATGATAAAATAAGAATACTTTTTAAGGGGGATTATATAATGATTATTCAAAAAGAAAATATAAAAATGATTCATTTTTTAGAAACCCTATTGATAAAAATGAAACATTACGGATTAGACGCACAATCATATGAACTTCAATTTTCTAAATACTGTAAAGAATATGAACAAAAAAGGAATCAAAAAAATTCTAAAAGTATTCATTTAGAACTAGAACCAGATTATGAAAAAAAATTATTTTTAGAATTAAGTGAATTACAAGAAAATTTATTTTATCCAATCCTATTGATCCGTCTTATGGAAGACACCAAGAACTGGAATATAAATATTTCTTATGATACTTTTGATACAATAGAAAGAAGATTACCAGAAATTTTAAAACTATATGCTTCATTAAATACGCAAGAAGAGATTATTCAAAGATATTATCATTATCTTTTAAAAAAAATAATTTACGATTATCAAAATGACAAAGAAACATATCAAAACTATCCAGATTTAATAAATGACTCTTTTTTTATAAATAGCCTAACCTCTTTTCTTGAAGAAAAACAAATGAAATTAGAACAGCCAATCTCAAATTATGAAATAGAAACAATTTTAAAAATAATCACTCATAAAGAAATACAAATGATAGAAGAAGAGCCAAAAGAAGAAACAGAACGCTCACTTTTCCTAATGAAACTTTTAAAACAAATGGTAGAAAATCAAAAAGAACCCCTAACCTATTTAGGACAGAAAAAAGAGGAAATCATTGCTAAAATTGGTTTAAAAAAAGCCAAAAGAAAAGATTTTCGTGAAGAAAATCTGGAAGGAATGGATCTCTCTTCCGTAGATTTTTCCGATATTTTACTCTACCGTACCAACTTACGAAATACTCATGCCAACATAAATCCAGAGAACATTCGAAATGCCGAAATGAAATATTGCAATTTAGAAGGATTAAATCTTCTAGGACTCGATTTTTCTAAAATTAATGTCCAGGGAACCAACTTAAACCAAACAGGAGCCTACTTAGACTTCACCAAAAATAAAGAAAATTTAGAAAATACTTACTATGAAGGATGTTTTATTAAAATACCAGAAGGCTTTAGTCCGGATAGCACCGACGTTACAATTGTACAAGAAAATCCCAAAGATACACTATCTTACTTAGGCCCCAATGCGTTACAAATCATTCAAAAAATTGGTGGAACAAAAGCAATTCAAAAAGATTTCAGACATCAAGATTTTCATGGTTATAATTTATCAGATGTGGATTTTACAGACGTATGGGTTGTAGACTGTAACTTAAGTGATACTTATGCGAATATTGATCCTCAAAAAGTACGGGATCGAGATCTAACACAATGTAATTTAGAGAAAATTAATTTAATAGGAAAAAATTTGACTGGTGTAAAACTTATAAGCGCCAATCTATCCAATACAGGAGCTTGGATCCCCTATACAGAATCCTACTTTTATTCTTCTTACGAATCTCCTAATCTAAACGGTTGCTACGGATCAGAAGAAAGTCTCATTTATCGTGGTGTTACAATTGTACCAAGAAACCCTCTTTCTGCTTTAGAATACTTACAAGATGCTTGTTTTGAAGTGTATAAAAGAATTGGAGCAGAAGCTGTCTATCATCAAGATTTTCGTGCGAAAAAACTCGATTACATTAATCTTTCAAATGCTGATTTATCAAATGTATTATTAGATAACAAAACATCTCTAAAAAATACCAACGCAAGAATTACCAAAGAGCAAGCAAGAATTCTTTATCCAGGAAAAACAGATTTTGCATTTTTAGAAGATTTAAAAATTTATCAAAAAGATCAAATCGAAAACACCTTATATTTACACTAATTTTATTTTTCAAATTCTTTCTCTAGCCAAATAGTAATTGGTCCATCATTTAGTATATGAACACGCATATCAGATCCAAAAACGCCAGTTTCTACTGAAGCGTATTTTCTTAATTCTTCATTCCATAAATCATATAGTTTTACTGCTTCTTTACCATTTAAAGCTTTTTGATAACTAGGCCGATTCCCTTTATTTGCATCTGCATATAAAGTAAATTGACTAATAGATAAAATACTTCCCTTTACATCCAATAAACTTTGATTCATCACACCATTGGCATCATCAAAGATTCGTAAATTAACTACTTTTTTAGCTAAATACTCTATTTCTTGAATAGAGTCATTTTCTGTAAAACAAACAAATAACACAAGCCCAAAATCAATTTTACCAACTATTTTTTCATCTACCTCTACCGAAGAAGGCCCAGATCTTTGTACTAAAACTCTCATTTTCTATTCACACTCCTCACAAAAGAAAAAGCACATAAACTATTACAAAAATTCTCTAATTCTTCTAAATTTTTAACCTTGACAGTAATTTCATAACGAGTTTCTATCTCACTTTCCTTTGTTTTAACACTCTCTACAGAAATATTTTTTTCACTGGCCTTACTAATAATATCTGCAAGATGATTTTTTCCAGGTTCCACCACAATATACAAAGTAACAAAGAAAGAAGATTCTTCACAATAGTTCCAAGAAACATCAATTAAACGTTCACTTTGAGGATGAATATTCTTACAATCAGCTTTATGGACAGTAACCCCTTCTCCTTTCGTAATAAAGCCAACAATTTCATCGCCAACAATCGGTTCACAACATTTAGCTAAATTAACTAGTATATGATCATAACCACTCACAAGTACATCACATTTACTAGTACTCTTATCCATGTTTTTTTCAACACGTTCTAACAATATATCTTGAATATTCTTTTTATTTTCAGTAATTAAACTAATAATATAAGTTGCTGTATACCGAAGAGAACCAATCGAAAAATAAAGATCATTTAAATTTTCTAATTTCAATTCATTACAAATTTTCTTAATATTTTCTGATGTAAACAATACATCAAAAGAAAGTTTCTTCTTACGAAGTTCATTCATCAAAATTGCATTACCTTTTTCAATATAAATATCTTTTTCTTGTTTACTAAAATAAGCTTTAATCTTATTTCTTGCATGCGAAGTTTTGACAACATTCAACCATTCTTTATTCGGAGTCGAATTAAAATTTGTTTTAATTTTAACAACATCATTATTATGAAGTTCATAAGATAACGGAACAATTCCATCATTAACAATCGCCCCGACCATTTTATTACCAACATCCGAATGAATCTGATAGGCAAAATCAATCGGAGTAGCCCCTTTAGGTAACTCCACTACATCACCTTTAGGAGTAAAAACATAAATCGATTCATTTAAAAATTCTTGCTCAATACTATTTTGAAATTCCACATCACTTAATGATTCAGAAGATTCAATTAAATTACGAAAAATTTCTAATTTCTGTTCCATCACACTACGCATATAGTGTTTTTCTTTATAAGCAAAATGAGATGCCACGCCTTTCTCAGCATATTCATCCATTTCTTCCGTACGTACTTGAATCTCATAACGATGTCCATCACTTCCAAAAACTCCCGTATGTAAACTTTGATACATATTTTGTTTAGGCATAGCAATATAATCTTTAAATCTTCCAGGTATAGGCCGATATTTCGCATGAATAAGACCAATCGTAAGATAACAATCACTTACTTTTTCTACAATCACCCGAAGAGCTAATATATCATAAATTCCTTCCCACTTTTTGCCATTATTTAATTTATTATAAATACTATAAACACTCTTTACACGGCTCTTAAGACGAAAAGGAATATTTTGTTTCATGAGCATATCACTAATATTTTCTTCCATTTCTTCTAATGATTCATGAAGATCCTTTTCCGTTTGATTTAAACGTTCTAAAATATCTTGATAGACATCTGGTTTGCTATACTTTAAACATAAATCTTCCATCTCTCCCTTCATCTGATACATTCCTAGACGATGAGCAATCGGAATTAACACAGTCATTGTTTCATTTACTTTTCTTTTTAAAGCTTCTGGATCTAAAGAGGCACCTGTTCTTAAATTATGAAGACGATCTGCCATTTTTAAAAATAAAACTCGAACATCTTCACTCATTCCAACTAAAACTTTTCTTAAATTCATCGCTGAAGAAAGAGATTCATCGGTTAGTTCCAAACGATTTAACTTGGAAATAACGGACACAATAGAAGCAACCTCATTTCCAAAATTTTGTTCTAACTCTTCCTCTGTCGCCCCACCATGATTGATAGTCTCATGTACCAAAGCAGACACAATTGTCGCCGAATCAACACCATAATCAAGTAGTAAATTAGCCACTCCTAAAGGATGAGACATATAAGGAGAACCATCAAGACGCATCTTATCACCATGATGTTCACTCGCAAAAGAATACGCATGAATAATTTGCCTCATTTCCTCTGAAGTATAAATCTGTTCACATCTTTCTATAAATTTTTCCCATTCTTCTTTCATAACAAACCTCTAATCTATAAATAACTTACATACAATATCTTTATCTAACCGTTTCTGAAACACTTCTGCATCTTTTCGAGAACCCACCACATAACCATAATGAGTAGGAATAACAAGTTTAGGTTTCATATGATTCGTAAGAGAAGCAGCTTCCAAACAATCCATCGTATAGGTTCCTCCAATCGGAATAAAAAGACAATCACACCGAACCTCTTTGCTTCTCTGAGTCATATCTGTGTCTCCCATAATATAATAAATAACTCCTTCAAACTGAACCAAATAACCAACCCAACCATTTTCTTTCGGATGGTGTTTTTTATGCAAATTATAGGCTGGAATAGTATCAAATTCCAAATATTTCAAAGAATGATGTTCCTCCGGTTTTACTACAATAATATATTCCTCAGAAATTCCAATGGATAACAATTCCTCAACAATATCTTTCGTAGTAATAAACACAGTGGTATCTTTTTTAATTTCTAAAATAGATAATAAAGAAAAATGATCCCAATGCGGATGAGTAATAAAAATATAATCCGCATCATGCAAAGCAGAAACTTCAATAGGATCAAAATATAATATTTTACTTCCCGTAATTTTAATACTACTTTGTTTATTAACTTCGATTGTCTCCATAATTTTCTCCCTTTCCATAACTAAAAATAATAAAACCATCTGTATTTAAAATATCATTCACCATTTCCCCTAACGTAAGAGAAGACTTTTGATTCCAAATGTTTTCACAAAAATAAAGCCAAATTCTTTTTTCAGTGATTTCCATATGTCCCTGCCTCATCTCATTCTTCTTCGTCCGAAGTGCTGGAAGTAATCTTTGATACAATTCTTCTAAATTTGAAAACTTTTCTTCAATCATCCTTTTCCCACCATTCTAAAAAAAATTAAAACCTCATATATTTATTATAAATCAAAGTAGAAGAATAGGAAAGATGAAGATTGAAAAAAGACACATTTAAGACATCTATTTTCATATTATTACTTGGTGGCTTTATTACAAAAATTCTAGGTTTCATAATTAAAATTCTTTTCACAAGACAAGTAAGTGAATATGGAATGAGCCTTTATACCATCGTCATGCCAACCTATTCCCTTTTTCTTACCCTTGCCACATTTGCTCTTCCAATTAGCATTTCCAAACTAGTAAGTGAAGGAAATATAAGGGGAAAAAATATATTCTTCACAACAGCATTATTTATTCTTCTTTTCAATTTTCTTTTTATTATTCTCATTTTCTTCTGTGCCCCTTTCATCGCAAATACTTTATTAAAACAACCAGAAGTAACACCTCTTATCATTGCCCTTTCTTTTACACTTCCTTTTATATCGATCTCTTCCATTCTAAAAGGATACTTTCTCGGCAAACTAAAAGTAGCCCCGAATACAATTTCCAATATTTTTGAACAGCTTGTACGCATTCTTTTTTTACTATTTTTCTTACCCAACATCGTTAAAAAAAGCATTTATCTAGGTGTTTTATCTTTTATCCTTTTAAATATTGTGACCGAAATAGTAAGTATTTTTACATTCTCTCTTTTCTTACCGAAACACGTCAAACTAGAAAGAAAAGATTTCCTACCAAACAAAAATATTTTACAAAGAATTTTAAATATCAGTATTCCCTCTGTATCCGGAAGATTTATTGGAAACATTGGTTTCTTTTTAGAACCCATATTATTAACAAATATTTTACTATCTGTAGGTTACTCCAATACCTATATTTTAAAAGAGTATGCTGCCTACAATGCCTATGCTCTAGCTCTTTTAACACTTCCTTCCTTTTTCATTCAAGCAATCTGTCAAATATTAATTCCAGAAGTAAGTAAATATCATGCTCAAAAAGAAAAAAAGAAATTAAAAAGAAGATTAAAACAAGCAATTTTATATTCATTTTTAATTGGTAGTATCAGTTCTTTAATCATCTTTTTCTTTCGAGATCCTTTATTAAAATTACTATATAAAACAACCCTTGGTAGTGATTACATTTTCATACTTGCTCCCTTTTTTGTTTTCTTCTATTTAGAAGCCCCTTTATCCAGTAGTTTACAAGCAATGGATGAAGCCGCGACGACAATGAAAATCAGTTTTCTCGGCATAATAATAAAATTAGGAACTATGAGTGCTTTATCATTTTGCAAAATAGGTCTTTATTCTTTAGTTTTAAGTGAAATCATCAATATCTTAATAGTTGTTTATTTAAACTATAAAGCCATTCAAAAAAGTTTACAAAAAATCTAATCATAAGGAGAAATAGTAACAACTTGATAATAACCACTCGTATCAATTGTAATAGCATATCCACTACGAAGCGAAGTTTTATGAAAGACATACTTCACCCAAGAATCATTTTCTTCCACTTTCTGCATATGAGAAAGCAAAGTATTAATTCCTACATACCCACTTTTCATCACATATTCAAAAGGTATAGTAGTCGAACCATAAGTAAATGATATTTGATCAATGCATTCAAAGACATAAAGGGTATCCTGAACTTGAAATTTCACATCTTTTGTACAACGATTTTCTTTTTGATAAGTTAAAAGAAAATTAGTATAATCTTCTACTCGATCTAATCTTTCTTTCCATTGAAGTTGATATAAATAACCACTTAATAAAAAAAGAAGCACACAAAAAACAAATAAAATGAAAAAAATACTACAACTAATAATCAAAGTACATTTTCTTTTCACTTGTTTCATTATGTTCCCTCTTCCACCAAAACTATTTTACCATAGAATTTGTTATTCGGGAATAGACTTTTCAAAAAAACTATGATAAACTTAAGTAAGAGAATAAAAAGGTGATGTTATGTATACAGAATATGACTTTAATAATTTACCAATTGTCGATATTGTTAATAATATTTTAATAGATGCTTCAAGAAAAAGAGCAAGTGATATACATTTTGATCCAACTCCAGATATTTTAAATGTTCGAATTCGGGTTGATGGGGAGCTCATTTTATACACCAAAGTTCCAGAAAGCGTGAAAAGAAACTTAGTCACACGTATTAAAATTATTTCAGGAATGAATATAACAGAATCCAGAATTCCTCAAGATGGTTCAATTAAAATGCAAGTAGATGGCAAAGATTTAGACTTACGTGTCTCAACACTTCCCATTGTTTATGGTGAAAAAGTAGTTATTCGTTTATTAGATTACTCTGCCAGTCTAAGTTCATTAGACACATTAGGATTTTCAGATAAAAATTTACAATTAGTACAAAGAGCAATTAGTAAACCAAATGGGATCATTTTAGTAACAGGCGCAACAGGAAGTGGTAAATCAACCACCGTTTATGCCATTCTTCAACAATTAAATACCATTGAAAGAAATATCATTACCGTAGAAGATCCAGTCGAAATGAAAATAGCTGGCATTAACCAAGTACAAACA
>CANPWX010000036.1 GCA_947585065.1 uncultured Bacilli bacterium
TTACAACATTCTAAAGAAGTAGGAGAACTTTGTGGACTAATGGCATCTGAATTAGGAGAAAATGTTGCATTAGCGAAAAGAGCAGGACTTTTACATGATATTGGAAAAGCCATTGATTTTGAAGTAGAAGGAAGCCACGTCGAAATTGGAGTCGATATTGCCAAACGTTATCACGAAGATGAAGTGGTAATTAATGCAATAGCCTCTCATCATGGAGATACAGAACAAACAAGTATTATATCTGTTTTAGTACAAGTAGCAGATACATTATCTGCAGCAAGACCAGGTGCAAGAAATGATTCGCTAGACAATTATATTAAAAGATTAGAACAACTAGAAAGCATTGGAAATTCTTTTGAAGGTGTTGAAAAAACTTATGCAATGCAAGCAGGACGTGAAGTTCGTGTAATGGTAAAACCAGAAGAAGTAGACGACATAATGTCCTATAAAATTGCAAGAGATATGAAAGAAAAAATTGAATCTGAGATGCAATATCCTGGTACAATCAAAATTGTAGTAATAAGAGAATCTCGTGCCCAAGAAGAAGCAAAATAGAACATAAAAATGTTCTATTTTTCATATAGTGAATTAGGTGGTTTTATTGAAAACTCTAATTCTTATGATCTTATTATTTTTTCCAATATATGTTTCAGCCATTTCTGCCGAAAGTTATGCGGTGATGGATTACGATACAGGTAGAATACTAAACAGCAAAAATGGAGAAAAAGAAAAATTAATTGCAAGCACTACCAAAATTATGACTTCAATAATTGCAATAGAAAATAAAGACTTAAATACTATAAGAAAAGTGGGAGATGAAGTATTAAAAGCTTACGGAAGCGCAATTTATATTAATTTAGGAGAAGAGATAACGTTAAAAGATTTATTATATGGGCTCATGCTAAGAAGTGGAAATGATGCAGCAATTGAAATTGCTTATCATGTATCAGGAAACATGGAAAACTTTGTAAACAAAATGAATGATAAAGCTTATGAACTGGGAATGAGTCACACACATTTTGTAAATAACCATGGATTAGAAGAACAAGATGGATCCGCGAATACTTCTACAGCAATAGATATGGCAATTTTAATGCGTTATGCTCTTCAAAATGAAACGTTTCGAGAAATAATTAAAACAAAAACCTATACAGCAAAGACAACTGGTAAAACTTATGTCTGGCAAAATAAAAACAAACTTTTAAAAACATATCCTTATAATATAGGAGGAAAAACCGGATATACGGAAAAAGCCAAAAGGACATTAGTAACAGCATCCCAGAAAGAAAACAAAACTTGTATAGTAGTTACTTTAAATGATGGAAATGATTTTGAAGATCATAAAACACTTTGCGAAAATGTTTTTACAACCTATGATAGAATATTGCTATTAGATAAAGATAATATTGTATTAGATAGTGAAAATCCTGAAAAGTATTATATCAAAAACAATTTTTATGCTTTATTAACGAAAGAAGAAAAAAATCAAATTCGTATTTCTTATCAAATATCGGATGCGAAGATAGAAGAAGTAGGAGTAGTAGAAATTTATTTAAAAGATCAATTACTAGGAAGTGAAAAAATATATCAAAAAATAGATGAAACAAAAGGGAAAAAAGAAAATTTTCTTTTTAAATTCTTGAGGTGGTTATTTCGATGGTAACATATATTTGGGTATTTTTCTTATGTATAGGCTCTCTTTTTTTTCTATTCACAGGGAATGCAGAATCATTAAATAATTTAATATTAAAAGGAGGAAGTGATGGGATTAATTTACTATTAGATATGTTGCCTCTTTTAGTTTTATGGACAGGAATTATGAAAATTGCTGAAGATTCAAAAATTTTAGATGGTTTTTCAAAGCTCGTAAAACCGGTTCTTAGTAAATTATTTCCAAGTCTACCGAAAGATCATCCCGCCTTAGGATACATTGCTTCCAATATCGCAGCAAATGCCTTAGGACTAGGAAGTGCTGCAACACCTTTTGGCCTAAAAGCAATGGAATGTTTACAAAAAGATAATCCGAAAAAAGATACCGCGACAGAAGCAATGATTACTTTTTTAGTTTTAAATACCGGAGGAGTAACATTAGTTCCTACAACAGTTATTTCCTTACGATTAATGTATGGAAGTGCAAATCCATCAGAAATTATTATCACAAGTATTCTTGCAACTTTAATTTCTAACGTGGCAGGACTACTATTTGATTATTATAAAAGGAGAAAAAATCATGTTTAATTTTTCCAATTATATTGTTCCGATTTTTGTATTAGGAATAGTAATATATGCTTTTATAAAAAAAGTAAATATATATGATTCATTTTTAATAGGAGCCAAAGAAGGACTAATTACCACATTTAAAATTGCCCCCGCTGTAATAGCAATGGTATTCGTAACCAATATCTTTTTAAATTCTCATGTTTTAGACTTTCTCTTTTCTTTTTTTACACCTCTTTTAAATCGCTTTGGAATACCAATAAGTGTTCTACCAATGGCTATTGTAAGACCAATTTCAGGTACAGCATCTTTAGCAATTATGACAAATATATTTAAAGAATTTGGTCCCGATTCCTTTGTAGGAAGATTAGCATCGAATTTACAAGGATGTACAGATACAACGATTTATGTATTAGCATTATATTTTAGTTCAATTCGTGTAAAAAAAACAGGACATGCCTTAGCAGCAGGATTATTTGCCGATTTGATAGGAATAATTGCTGCTTTTATAATAACTTTTCTCTTTTTTGATTAAAAAATCCTTTTTTAAAACAATATATAAATAGGGAGTTTACAAGAAGACAACAAACGAATGTTTGGAATATATAGAAGAAATTCGTTGACATTTTTGCATACACTATGGTATGATAGATGTGCTTTCCGGAAAAAAGAAGGATGGATAAAAAATGAAAAAATTACCCTCGGTAAAACTTGTATTACTTGCTCTTACCGTGATATGTTGTGTGGAATTTTTAGTGAGTCGATTAGAAGAAGTTACTTTAGTGACTTTTCATAATGGCGTGATGACATCTGGAAATATATTAATGGAATCGATTTTACTTAAGAATGAAAAAAATGAATTAAAAAAATCAAAAGTAGAAGAAATACATCAAGAAATAGAAATAGCTAGTTTAAAAGCAAGTACTCCACCAATAGTTTTTGATGGAATGACGTTATCAGAACTTGGAAAAAAACTAGATTTAAGTTTAAATAGTACACTAAGTGGATATGGAAATACATTTGCAAAATATTCTATAGAATATGGAGTAGATCCATATCTTGCTGTATCAATTAGTTTACTTGAAACTGGTTGTACCTGGAATTGTAGTACATTAGTAAAACAATGTAATAATGTTGGTGGAATGAAAGGAAAAGGTGGATGTAATGGCGGATCGTATGCCACATTCTCTAGTTTAGAAGAGGGAATCGAAGCAATGATTTCCAATTTATCTCGAAATTACATTCAAAAAGGCCTTATTACACCAGAACAAATAAATACGAAATATGCGGAAAGTTCTACTTGGGCAACCAAAGTAAATAATTATATAGAAAAAGTAAAAAATGCCTAAAGAAGCCAATAGCTTCTTTTTATTATAGAATAAATTATATTTTTAACGAATAAAGGTTGCACTTTCCAAAAAAAACTAGTATAATTAAAATATATTTTAGAATAAGAGGGTAGAATATGAATACAAATGAAAATCAAAATTTAAATCCAGTAGTCCCTCCGACTACTACACCAGGTGGTACACCAGTACCTCCTACAAATCCTGGTTTCGCAATGCCTACGCCGCCACCTCCAATGAATACACCTCAACAGCCACAAACTCAGGCTGTTCCGCCAGTAGAAGCAACACCAAGTCCAACTGTTACACCAACTTCACCAGTCATGAATTTACAACCAGAGGGTACAGTAACACCTCAAGCATCTCCGCCTCCTATTGCTGAACCTTTAATGGGAACCACGTTAACAGATCAAACAGTATTAAATCCAACAGGTACACCTCCAACAGGGGCAAATCAAATGCAAGCACCAGGGATCGTTCAGCCAATTGGTGAAATTCCACCAATGGGAACTATGCCAGATAATATGGGAATGATGGGTGGAATCCCTGCACCTCCTAGTATGACACCAGAACCTGGAAAAGGAAAAAAGAAAATGAATCCATTAATCATTGTATTAGTTGTAGTGTTAATATTTGCAGTAGGTTTTGGAGTTTATTATTTCTTAAATACGAGTAAGAAACCATCTGGCCCTAGTATTAGTATTAGACCAACTCTAACAAATATAGAATTAGGACATGAAATTTTACCGACTCAGGTTGCTTTATTTGCAATAGTAAGTGGATATGATATTACGAGTTGTACAGTGAACACAGATTTGGATTTTAAAAGAGTAGGAAGCTATCAATATACAGTGACTTGTGGCTCAGTTACATCCGAGTCACAAATTGTAACAGTAACAGATACAGTAGCTCCAGAAGTAGAAGTCCAAGATTTAATCGTACTTCCAAATACTCCAGTTTCTCCAGCAGATTTCATCCTAAAAATAAAAGATTATTCAGATTATACAATGAAGTTTGAAAAAGAAGTGGATACATCAGAAGAAGGAGAACAAGAAGTTATAATTAGTGTAGAAGATGATTTTCAAAATAAAACACAGGTTCCAGCAAAACTAACTATTAGTGAAGATGCACCTGATTATTATTTAAATTGTTCTCAAAGAGGAAAAGCAACAAATATAACACAAGATGTAGTAGTACAAAATTTCTATCGTTATGGCATTAGTGCATTAGGAGAATTCTATAATGCTCGTAAATCAGTAATCTATACTTTCCAAACAGAAGAAGATTTCATGGATGTAATAAACGAATTAGAAGATACAGATAGTTTTGATGGATTAACAGGTAGAGTAATTGTTGACAATGATAATCTAACAATTACTGTAATATCAGATGTAACAATTGATGATTTATCAAAAGAATATAATGTTGATGAGTTCCCAACACTAGATATAGATATTGAAGACTTCTATGATACGAATGAAGGAGCTTGTAATGTAGAATAAAAACTTGGCAACAAGTTTTTTTTTGCATAAATTACTATAGGTGATCAGATATGAAAGTGATTGTTTATACAATTGCCAAAAATGAATCTTCTTTTGTAGATCGTTGGGTAGATTCTATGAAAGAAGCAGATGATATCATAGTGTTAGACACAGGATCTACAGATGATACAGTAGAAAAATTAAAAAGAAGAAAAGTAAAGGTTTATGAAAAAACATTCGATCCATGGCGGTTTGACGTTGCCCGTAATGCCTCATTAGATTTAGTTCCAGAAGATACAGATATTTGTGTTTGTACGGATTTAGATGAAGTACTAGAACCAGGTTGGCGTAGTGCTTTAGAAGAAGTTTGGCAAAAAACAAATCCCACAAGAGTAAAATATTTATATCATTGGAAATTAAATGAAAAAGAAGAACCTGTAGTAAGTTTTTATACAGATAAAATCCATACTCGTAAAAATTATCGATGGTATCATCCAGTCCACGAAGTTTTAATTACAGATCAACCAGAAAAAATTGAAATTGCTCCAATTGTTTTAAAACACTATCCAGATAATCAAAAATCTCGTAGTAGCTACTTACCCTTACTAGAAATGAGTGTAAAAGAAGATCCAGAAGATGATCGAAATCTTCATTATTTAGGTAGAGAATATATGTTTTATCAAAAATGGGAAGAATGCATTGACACATTACATAAACATTTACGATGTAAAAAAGCAACATGGAAAGATGAAAGAGCCACATCGATGCGTTTTATCGCACGTTCCTATGCAGCAAAATCTTACTATGAAGAAGCAGAACTTTGGTATCAAAAAGCAATTACAGAAGCCCCATATTTAAGAGAATGTTACGTAGAATTAGCAAGTTTCTATGAAACAATGAATCGTTATGATCTAGCATATCCTATGTTAAAAGAAGCAGAAAAAATAAAAGAAAAAAGCAAATCCTATATTAATGAAGAATTTGCTTGGAATGATGCCTTCTACGATTTACTTTCTATTGCCTCATTCTACAATGGACATTATAAAGAAGCAGAAGAAGCGATAAAAAAAGCAATAGAAATTAACCCAAATGTCCCTAGATATCAGGAGAATCTAAATTTGATAATTCCATATTCTTTAAAAGCTTCGCATGAATAACCAATCGATCATTATTTCCAGTACAAGTAGATAACGTTAAAAGGTAATCATCATGAGTAACCTCTACTTGAAAATCTTTAATACTTCTACTTTTAGTCATATGAATGTATTCATCTTTTAATTCATCAGTAGCAAAAGTCACTTTTAAATAATCACTAGTTTTAGGAATAGTATAAATAGAATAAATTTGCCAATTCATCGTTTCATACATTGTATTAAATGAAATAGTTAAATTTTCAGGATTATTATACCAAGAAGCATTTAAGACACGATGAAGAGTTCCAAACATAACACCACTATAATACATATTATGGCCATAAATAATAGTATTATCATTTAAAAATTTTTCTGAATTTCGAAAATCCATAAAAATCCATCCGTTACGATCATCTTCACCATATAGATTTTTTTTCAAATAGTATTTATTATCTGCAGCTATAACAACCGGATAATCGACATTGGTATTATTCACTTTTAAATAACCAACAACATCAGGATTAATTTCTAACAAAGCCGCAATATATCGATTTTTAATAACTAATTGTTCCTCTTTAGGTTCTTCAATTTCAACTTGATCAGCATTTTCCATTTTCTTTTTTACTTTTTCTTGAATAGAACTAACTTCTTGCATTGCTTGATAATTTTGAATGGCAATAGAAGAGATGATACCTACAAGAAATACAACAATTGTAATACCACATAATCTTAAAGTATTAATAAGAACTTGTTTCATTAAATTATCAGACAAATATTCATCAGAATAAACTAAACCAATTTCAATTTTTTGCTTTTTATTCATTTTATTAAGCTGTTTTAAAAATAAAAAATCTTTTTCTTTAGTAATATTAGCATGAAGTTCTATATAAATATTTTTATAATGATAACTATGTAAGCATTGAATCAAAAAAGATAAATCCTCAGGATGATATTCTTCTAAAGTAATTATCCTAAGATATTTGTTAACTTTAAAGAAAGAATCCATATCTTCTTTATCATCATCAGTCAAACTATGAAGAATTTGAATTTTCTTTTGATAATACATTTGAGAATAATGACTGAGATGATTTTGAAGCATAAAATCGGAAATATAAAAAATTTCACTATGAGTTGTAACTTTAATATGATGTTTATCTAAATATTCAATTAAATAGTTAGGAATAGAAAAGCAATCAAGTTCTCGAATACTTTTAAATTTAATTATTTTTTCACAAAATTCATAAGAAACATTTTCTTGTTTTTTTATTCGAATCGTTCGTATGGAAGTATTTTTGAATAAATCCATTAAAAATAAAGCTAAATTATTACTTTGAAATGTTAAAGTATCAATAGAATTCATTTCACAAAGCTCTTGAAAAAAAGGAATAACTAACTTTTGATTCTCCGAAATATAATCATCACTAAAAACAAGTTCAGAATCACTAATAATATTAGTGTTCATTAAATCTTCTCGAACGACATGATTTTGTTTATAAGAGAATAGAAGGGCATTATTTTGAATAAATATAATAATCTTTTTCATTTTAACACCACCAATTCTATTCTTACTCTAATATAATACCATATTTTTTGTAAATTATTGTAAAAAAATACAAAAAATGTAGAAATTTTGTATTTTTATGATATAATTGAAACATAATAAAAAAAGAAAAGAGGTTTAGTTTATGAAAAAGAAAGGAATTCTATTCATTGTTCTATTTGTAATGAGTATTATACTTTATCCATTTGGTGTATCTGCTGGTTCAAAAATTGATCCTACTGATTCAAAAGGAAATTATTCAACAGAATGTCAAAAAAATACTGCTGGAACAACAGCAACTTGCTATGTTGCTCTTACTGTAGATGAAGGAAGTACAGTAAACAGTTTTACCTTTAAAGCAACACTTAAAAATTTAGTTTATAGTGGAGTAAGAGAACAGAATAGTTGGAATGTAGAAGCTCAAGATAATGGAGAAACAGTTGAATTTAAGGTTTCAAAAGCTGGTGGGTTAAGCGGTGGTAAAGAAATCGTAGCTCGTATGACTTACACAGTTCCTAATGTGGGAGAAGATTGTTCCATTGTTATTGATGGCTACCAACCAGATAATGAAGAACCAACTGAAAATCCAAAATGTAAAGTAGAAGATGGAAAATATTACTGTGAAAATGGTGAAGAATGTACAAAAGAAGAATATGATGAAAAATGTACTACTCCAACCGAAAATCCTCAAACTGGTTCTTTTGTTCCATATGCTGTGATTATTGCTGGTGTAGCAGTAGCTGGTGGATTATATTTCTTAACTAAGAAAAATAAAATCTATCATATGTAAAAGAGTGTCAAAATAAAAAGGATTGATGTATGATCAGTTCTTTTTATTATAGAATAAAGCATTAGGCTAAAATAAAAAGCTATAATGCTTTTAAACACTATAGCTCTTCGTTTTCTTTTAATGTCTCAATTTCTTCCAGAGTTAAGCCAGTAACTTTAGAAATAGTAGAAATTTCAATGTTTTCTTGTAACATCTTCTTTGCTATTTCTATATTTCGTTCTTCAATACCAGATTCTTTTGCTATTTTCATCTCTGTTGCATGGACTTTTTTGATGTCTTCTTCTCTGGTAAGCCAACTTGTGA
>CANPWX010000037.1 GCA_947585065.1 uncultured Bacilli bacterium
GCCTCTGGGGGATTAGGATTACATTTAGCAAGCCAATTATTAGAAAATGGTTATTTTGTTTTATTGCATTATTTTAAACAGAAAGAAGTATTGAATGATTTCATAAAAAAATATCCTAATCAAACATTGCTCGTTCCTTGTGATTTTAGAGAAGAGAAAAATATCATTGCTATGAAAGAATTTATTGAAAGTGAAGGAATAACTATTCATCATTTAATTAATAATGCCGCGATTGACCATGTAAGTAATTTAAAAGAGAAAACAGAAGAAAGTTTTTTAGAGGTTTTTCGAATCAATACTCTTGCACCTTTTCATTTAATGAAATATTTTGGACCATCTATAAATACTTATGGAGGAAGTATTATTAATATTTCTTCTGATAATGCTATTGATCGGTACGATGAAGTGACACTGGAGTATGATCTTTCGAAAATAGGGTTAAATCATTTAACTAAAATTTTTGCAAATATTTATCCTAATGCCAAAGTAAATGCCATTTGTTTTGGATGGTTAGATACGAAAATGAATAAAATTCCAGAAGATATCAAAAAAGAAATTCAATTTGTACCATTTGATATAGCAACCAAAAAAGTTATGGAATACTTAAAAACTAGGGAAACTGGCAAGATAGAAATAGTGAGGTAATAATGAAAGATTTTTTAGAATTAAATAATAAAACATGGGAGTTGTATGAAAAAGCCAAAAAAGAGTTAAAAGAAACTTTTGAAAGTATTGATGAAATTACGGAATATAATTCGGCAAAGGTTTTAAATGCTTTTATGAAGTCTCGTATTAGTGAAACTCATTTTAACTCTACAACTGGTTATGGCTATAATGATTTAGGTAGAGAAGCAATTGAAGAAGTTTATGCTACTATTTTTAAAGCAGAAAGTGCTTTAGTTCGAAATCAATTTATTTCTGGAAGTCATGCTCTTGCTAAAACTCTTTTTGGCCTTTTACGACCTCATGATACTTTGCTTTCTATTACAGGATTACCTTATGATACATTGCACGAAGTGATTGGTATTGAAGAAAATCCAAGTTCTTTAAAAAGTTTTGGAGTTCAATATGCTCAGATAGATTTAATAGAAAATGATTTTGATTATGAAAAAATAGAAGAATATATACTGAATCATCCTGTGAAAGTAATAGAAATTCAAAGAAGTAGAGGATATTCTACTCGAAAGAGTTTAAGTATTGATAAATGTGAAAAAGTCATTCATTTTATTAAAGAAAGAAAACCAGAAATTATTATTATGGTAGATAATTGTTACTGTGAGTTTGTAACAAAAAAAGAGCCTATCGAAATTGGAGCTGACATTGTCGTGGGTTCCTTAATAAAAAATTTAGGTGGTGGAATTACACCAAACGGTGGATATGTTGTTGGAAAAAAAGAATATGTTGAACTGGTAGCAGAGGCATTAACCCTTCCAGGTGAGGGAAGTGAGGTAGGACCTACTCTTGGAGCAAATCGATTATTTTTGCAAGGTATTTTTTTCGCCCCCTCAGTTGTTTCTGGAGCTTTAAAAACAAGTATTTTAGCAAGCTATTTATTAAAAGAACTTGGTTATTCTGTAGATCCTTTGCCAAAAGAAGAAAGAGTAGATATCGTGGAAACTATTCAATTTGGAAATTCAATGGATTTTATTTCCTACTGTGAAGGAATACAGGAAGGTAGTCCAATTGATTCTTTTGCAAAACCAATACCAACAGATATGCCTGGTTATACCGATAAAGTAATCATGGCAGCAGGAGCTTTTACTCAAGGATCTTCCATTGAATTATCTTGTGATGGACCTCTTAGAGAACCTTACTATGCTTACCAACAAGGAGGACTTACCTATGATACTGGTAAAATTGGTGTATTAAAAGCTGTCAATAAAATAATAGAAAGAAAAGAGGAACAAAAATGAAAGATGTAAAACCAAATGAAACATTTACTTTAGAAAGTGATGGAGAAGAACATACTTGTCGTGTAATTACTAGTTTATATGCGGAAGATCGAAAAGTCTATTATTTAGTTTATGAATATGTTCCAGCAAATGATGAAATTTATGTATCTTCTTTTGATCCAGATGATGAAACTGGGGAATTAAGAGATGTCACAGATGAAGTAGAATTAAGAGAAATTGCAAACTATTTAAAAGAATATGGGGTTGAGGAAGATGATGAGTGAAAGTCTAAGACAAGTAATGGAAGAAGAATTAAAGGAAAAAGAAATATTAGAAGCACTATTCTTATGTATTCCGAGAAAATATCAAACAGCCAACATTATTATTTCTAAAAAAGACAGACAAGTTCAAATATTTTATGATCATAAAGGATTTGTATTTGATTATTATTTAAATTCAAATGGAGAAATTCGCTTTTTAGAAAAAAGAAAAAGAAATGATAAAACAGTTACTATTATTTTGTATCCAAAAACTTCTTCGATGGCAAATAAAGTAGTAAAAACAAAAAAAGGAGTAATCAATGGAAAAAAAGAGTTATTAGCTATGTTGGGAATGGTTCTTCTTGGTGTGGGAATAGCATCTTATCAACATTTTTCTAAAAAAGATGTTGTACAAATTGAAAAAACAATGGATGATTTTGATTTAGATCAAATGGAACAAGATGTAGTTACATTAACAACTGCCGCGGATTTAGAAACAGAGTTAAAAGAAAGCGAAAGTATGGAAACAAAAGATGAAGTAGAACCATCTGTAGCTCTGTTATCTGAGACAAAAGGGGATATCGAAGAAACTACATCACCATTTATTAGTCCCACTGAAAAATTTTATGATGTTCCTTGTTCAGCAGAATTACAACATTATATCTATCAAAAATGTTTAGAATGTCATGTTCCTTTCCGTATTGTTATGACAATTGGACATCAAGAGTCTAATGGTAATTGGAATAACAGTGGAGTAATTTCTTCTACTGAAGATTATGGAGTAATGCAAATCAATATCATCAATATGAAAACTCTTTATGATAAATTTAAAAAAGAGGGAGAAAGTTATCAAGAATTTTTACATTCTATGCAATATGATGATTACCGAAATATCGATTGTAGTATTGATTTAATCTCGGCCATTTGTAAAATGTATGATAAAGAGGATTATGAAAATATTTTTGGAACTTATAATGGATGGAAAAATTGGAAAGAAAAAGGAATGTCAAGAAATTATGTAGAAAAAACAAGTGATTATTATAACAATCTATTTGTTCCTTTAGAATTTGATGAAACGGAGAATTATGAGAAAGAAACTGGATATCATCTATGAAGATAAAGAACTGTTAATTTTAAATAAAGAAGCAAAGAAACTTGCCATCGCGACTGCAAAAGAAAAAAATCGTACCCTTTATGAGGAAGCAAGTGAATATGTAAAAAAGAAGCATCCTAAAAATAAAGTTTTTATTGTTAATCGTTTGGATAAAGATACTTCTGGTTTAGTAGTGTTTGCTAAAAATGAAAAATCAAAAAAATATTATCAAGAAAATTGGAATTCTTGTGTCACAAGAGAATATTTAGCAATCGTCGAAGGAAAATTAGTTGGTTCTGGGACAATAAAAAATTATTTAAAAGAAGATAAAACTTTTCGAGTTTATATTACGAATGAAAAAAATGGTGTTCTTGCTATTACGCATTATGAGACATTAGCTTACAATCAAAATTATTCTTTATTAAAAATTCAAATTGAAACAGGAAAAAAACATCAAATTCGAGTAGGTCTTAGTGGAATTCATCATCCTATTATAGGAGATAAAAAATATGGTTCTACTAAAAATCCTATTCATCGATTAGGTTTGCATGCTTCCTATATGGAGATGAAAACCAAAAATCAAAATATTTCTTTTTTTGCACCTGTTCCTAAAGAAATGAAACAGTTATTTGAAGATAGTATCAGTACTTATGAACAATTAAGAAGTAAAGGAGAACAATCATGGAAAGATTACAAAAAATTATAGCAAATTCAGGTTTTTGCTCTAGGAGAAAAGCAGAAGAATATATCCAAAATGGGAAAGTTAAAGTGAATGGAGAAGTAGTGAAAGAACTTGGGTTTCGAGCAAGTTATGATATGGATATTCGCATAGAAGATAAACCCATTCAAAATAAAAAAGAAAAAGAATACTATTTACTTTATAAACCAGAAAAAGTAATTTCCAGTGCAAAAGATGAAAAGAAAAGAAAAACGGTAGTAGACTGTATTGATACAAACACTAGAATTTATCCAGTGGGAAGACTAGATTATGATACCACCGGAGCTTTAATTTTAACGAATGATGGAGAACTTGCTAATATTTTAATGCATCCTAGTCATGAAGTAGAAAAAGTTTATTTAGCTAAAATTAATGGAATTTTAACACCAGAAGAAATAGGAAAAATAAGAAATGGTGTAAATATTGAAGGAAGAATCGTAAAGCCTACTTTATTAAAAGTAAAAAAAATCAACAATAGTACAAATACTTCGATGATTTCTATAGGAATTACAGAAGGAAGAAATCATATCGTTAAAAAAATATTTGCTCATTTTGATTATAAAGTATTAAAGTTAAAAAGAGAAAAAATTGCTTTTCTAACATTAGAAGGATTACAAAAGGGAGAATATCGAAAATTATCTATTAAAGAAGTTAAACGATTATTTTCTTATAAATAAAAAGTAGGTGATGTACTCACTTACTTTTCTTCACAATGGCAATGTTCGCAGTGACAATCGCCTGTTTTTTCATCAGAGACAATATGAATCGCACCAACAGGACATCCTTCAATGGTATCTTCTACAAGTCCGTTTGGATTATCATCGATAACAGTAGAATATCCCATATCGTTTGGTGCAAAATGAGTTGGATCGATACTATAACAATATCCGCAGCCAACACAATCATCTGTGTCTACAACAATTTTACTCATAATCTTCACTCCTACAAAACATTATAACAAGAAAAATTTTATAAAACAATAAAAATAAGTTTTAAAAAATGTCGAAATATGGTATATTTATTAAGAAAGGATAAATTATTATGCAAACAAGGGTAGAGAAATATAATAGAGAAGATCCTCCGTTTCCTCCAAAAAGATCTTCAAAAAATACTAGCTTGTATGAGGAAATCAAGAATAGTGAGCTTGATAATTTTAATATTGGTAGCAATGCGAAAGTAATTGGGGATAATGAGTCACAAATTAATATAGATAAAATAAAAGAAATTTTAGAAAAAAATTATCAGGATCCTCCGAGACAAAGAAGAATGAAGTTGGAACTACCAGAATATGAAGAAGAAGTACCAAAATTAGAAGAAACAAGAGAATATGATATCAATGCTATACTTGAACAAGCACGAGAAGAAAAAGAAGTAGATTATCAAAAAGAAAGATTAAAAAAAATTCGAGATACACAATATGATATATTAAAAAATTTAGAATTAGAAGCAAAAAGTAAAGAAGAAAGTAATGAAAAAACTAAAGAAGAGTTATTAGAATTAATTAATACGATTAATATTAATGAATCACAGAGTAAAAATGGAAAAAAATTAAAAGAAATTTTGGAGGAAGAAAAAAAAGAAACAGAAGAGCATGAAGATATTGATCCTTTAGATATTTTAACTGAATTAAAAGGTGATGATGAAACTATTGTTTCTGGGGCAAAAGAGTTTACGGAAGAAATGGAAAAATTTGAAGTAGATAGTATGGAAATAAAAGTGGGAAATCGTGAAAAACAAGAAGGTAATACAAAAGAATTTCCAGAAATAAAAGTGAAAGAAAAAGAAGAAACTATGGATGATTCTTTTTATAGTAGTAACGGTGAATTTAATTCGAAAGATTTTGCCGATTTAGAAGTTGAAGAAGGAAGTGGACTTCTAGTTAAGATATTAATTGTTGTTATTTTTTTAGCTATTGTGGCAGGCCTTGTCTTATTCTTAAATGAATTTTTAAATTTAGGTTGGTTTTAGAAAATTGTATGTTGTAAATACAATTTTTTTGAACTTTTATCATAAAATATGTTTCTCCTAATATATAATTTATTATGAAAAAACAATATAGAAAAAAGAAAAACAAAATTCATCATTTTTCTCTTTTAATAGGAGTTTCCTTCTGTTTTGTTTTTCTTTTTGTTTTCTTCTTTTTTGCTTGGTTTAGTAAAGTCGCGACACCTAAATTTATTCATCTTTCCCAATTACAAATGGAGCAATATATTACACATGTGGCTAGTGATTTTAAATTGTTAATTGAAAAAAATTATTCAGATGAATTTTTAGAAATTACGGAAAACAATCAAGGAGAAATTACTTCTATTCATTATAATATGCCAAAAATTTATGAAATGGCAGATCAATTTACTAATACTCTTGAAATTAATATGTATGATTATCGTGAATTGTATGAATATGATTATAATCAAATGAAACATCCAGATGGGATTTTATTAATGTATCCTTTAGGGATTCTTTCTAATTCTGTTTTTCTTTCTAATTTAGGACCTAAAATTCCTGTTTTAATGAAATTTGTTGGGTCTGTTTTTTCAAATGTGAAAACTAGAGCAAAAGATTATGGAATTAACAATGCTTTATTAGAGGTTTTTTTAGAAATTACAATTACTTATGAAATTTTGACTCCTATAACTATGGAAGAAAATCAATTTACTTATGAACTTTTATTAGACTCTAAGGTGATTCAAGGAAGTGTTCCAAATTTCTATGGTGGTTCAATGGAAACAAGAAGTTCGTTTTTTGATATTTCTTTTCCAACTATTTTGTGATATGATATTGGTAGGGTGAATAGGATATGATTGGAAAACCATTTATTAATTTAGCAGTATCGCAAGCAATCGAAAACTATTTGAAGTACAAAGATAAAAAAGATGATCCGATGTTTTGGAGTTTTCTTGTGGTTGTTATTCGCTCTTTAATATTTATTTATGGAGAGTTAGATATTATTAATCCTTATATTACTCAAAATGAACATAATATGGGAGGATTTGATAGTAATTTATCTAAGTATGGTTTTTCTTTAGAAAAAATACAGGATTTTGAAAATCAATTTTTGGAATTTCAGAAACAGGAAAAAGAAAATCAATTTCCTAACTTTGCTTTTATAATGATTCAAAAATATTTGATTCAAATGTTTTTCTTGAAGCAAAGAACTATGCATATGGAAAAACAAGTAACAGATGAATTTAAATCTTTTCTTTATTTAAATGAAGTTACTAATCCCTTTATGATACAAGATCGGGATAAATATATCAAAGATAAAAATGAACTAAATTATTATTTTAATAGTATTCGTTATGATTATTCTCATAATTTTTCTTTAGAAGAATTGCGAAGAAGTGTTCTAATACCAGAATCTTATATGCTTGCTGGTTATAATTTCAATCAGATTATGGCTTTAAATGATATAGAACTTAGAAATGTCAATTTACGGGTTTATAATTTTTTCCGAGTTAACCCTAATTTAGAAGATCGAGATGATTTATTGTTAAAAGCCGTAAATTATTATAAAAAATATGGAAATCGTGTAACGAGTGGGAATGGATATGTAGATTTTCTATTGTTTGCTAGTATTTTAGCTACGGCATTATTCTTGCTTGTTTTGGTTTATTTTCATTAAGGAGTGATTTTAGTTGGAGTGTATTCAGTTAAATAATCAAAAATATTCTATATTAAAAAATGTAAAAGATGCTGTTATAGAGGAAGAAATTCAAAAAAAATTTACAGATTATTTTAAATCTTATGATTATATTGTTGGGGATTGGGCTTATGGTAAATTAAGATTAAAAGGATTTAATAGTAAGACTAATAGAAACTTTAAACCTATTAATGATATTGATCAAGTGGAAAATTATATTCAAAATTATTGTGCGTATGAATGTAAATATTTTATTTTATGCAAAGAAGATGAGGAAGCAAAAATTTGATATTGCACGTTGTCTTTTTTTTTGCTATAATCTTCATAGAATAGAGGGGATTTATATGAATGGTAAGATAATTCTTGAAAATCCAAATGGGGAAAAAGAAGAAAGAACGGTTATTTGTCATTTTAAATCATTAAGTGATAATAGACCAAATATAAAAAATGTTCCTGTTTTAGTTTTGAAAAAAGATGAAATAAATAATGGTAATCAAGTTTTAGAATTTTTATGGGAAAAAGATGGGTTATATCAAGCAGTGAGTGATGATGTCGCTTGGAGTGAAGTTAAAAGTGTTATTGTTGATATGATCAAAAATACAATTAATGGTGTAGAATGTATTGATTCTGCTACGGTTAAGACTGCAATGGCTGGTGGAAGACAATTGGCTTTAAAACCTGAACAAGCTGATGTTCTTTCAAATAATATTGCAAGCTTTATCAAAAGTAATGAAGCACCTCAGGATAAGACTGAGTCTTCTGTTTCATTAGAAGGGGAGAATGTAGTTTCACCTGTTAATACTGTGGCTTCACCAGAAGTTTCATCAGCTACAGAATCTGTGATACCAAGTGAACCTGTTAATCCTGTGGTTCCACCAGAAGTTTCACCTGTTACAGAATCTGTGATACCAAGTGAACCTGTTAATCCTGTGGCTCCACCAGAAGTTTCACCTGTTACAGAATCTGTGATACCAAGTGAACCTGTTAATCCTGTGGTTCCACCAGAAGTTTCACCTGTTATAGAACCTG